>NZ_JAAHHX010000590.1:0-1616 GCF_010672065.1 Moorena sp. SIO4A1
CGCGTCCGAGCTGCAAGGATGGCCCCAGTTGTCCATAGAAGCAGAGATGACTGGTTTTGCCTGGGATGAAAACTGACTCATTAATGTTAGTTATGATACATTTTTACTCCTGAAGACTGCGATCATGCCATTGCTTCCCTAGGTAAATCGCTGTGGTATTGATCAACAGGATAACTATAACTAATATCACAGCCGAGGCATAGGCATTATCATCCCCGCCAGGGACATTCATGGATAGCTCATATATATGTAAGGACAACGCCCTTCCAGAATCAAATAAAGAGGTAGGTGTGCGATCGACATAGCCACTGGTGTAAATCAACGCCGCTGTTTCAGCGATTACCCTCCCAACTCCCAAAATTAAGCCTGCTACTAAACTGGGAACAGCAGCAGGTAACAGTAGATGAATGAGGGTGCTAGTCCTTGAGATTCCCAAGGATGCAGCACCCAAACGGTATTCTTCAGGAACAGCCCGCAGCCCTTCCTCAATGGAACGAATCAAAATCGGCAGCACCATACAGGCCAAGGTCAATCCTCCAGAAAGGATAGAAAAGCCAAGACCAAGGGTAACACAGAAGAAGGCATTGCCAAACAAACCAAAGACAATGGAAGGAACTCCCGCCAACATATCCAAACTGCGTCGCACCAACCGACTAAATAAGTTATTGGTGGCGGTAAATTCAGCTAACAGGATGGCAGTTCCCAACCCCAGGGGCAGGGCTACTGCCAGGCAAACCCCTAAAATCAATGCCGTTGAAACCAATATGGAGGCAATACCTCCTTCGCGACCAGCATTTTCAGGGTCTGTGGTCAGGAATTCCCAAGAAAGATGGCTAGAACCATACCAAACCAAATGCCCAAGAATTATGGCGAAACTAGCGGCGACGGACAAAGCGACGAACCAGACAATCATCCTCAACATTCGGTCTCGATAAGCAATCTTGCTCCGATGCCGATGATGGCGAGAGTCACTCAAAAATTTTCGTTTTTTAGAGCCTTTAGACGGATGGGCAGCATGAGAGTGAGAAGAAAAGAGAGCCATGGAACCTGACAGTGCAATAACTGAGTAGTGGATGATGACCCAACTGACAGGCAATTATACTAGTATATGTGTTTTTCTTCTGCGATCGCTTCTGCCAACAGCGCCAGAAACAGACTAACTGCCAGCAACAACAATCCAGTTACAAACAGGGATGAACGATGATTGCCGAGGGCAAAAGCCATTTCCAAAGCAATGTTAGCAGGTAAGGTCCGAATCGGAGCGAACAGTGTATCTGGAATCTGAGGCACATTACCACAGACCATTAACACCAGCATCGTTTCCCCAAGGGCTCGTCCAATCCCTAGGATAATGCCAGTAAATACCCCCAGTCGCGCAGCCGGGAGCATGATGCCCAAAATCGTCCCCCAACGGGACAATCCTAGAGAAGCTGCTCCCTGCCAATAAACTTGGTTCATCTCTGCTAACGTCGCGTCCACCGTGAGGGCACTCAGTAACCCAAAGACCAATAAGTTCCACACAGACTCATACAGAAAGGTGGGATGGAAATAGTCAAAATTCTGAAACCCTGGGGGACGCTGTAGTGGTGGAATATACAATTTCCAAGGCAAATCTG
>NZ_JAAHHX010000591.1:0-1615 GCF_010672065.1 Moorena sp. SIO4A1
CAGCACCTCCACCAGGAAAAACTGGCTGGCCTTGGACGGAAGAAAGTCCACAACTTCCTGAAAAAATGCCTGATGGTTCAGAATGGCCCCGGATTAGTATAGTAACTCCTAGCTATAATCAAGGACAATTTATAGAAGAAACTATCCTATCAGTTCTGTGGCAAGGTTATCCTAATTTGGAATACATCATCATTGATGGTGGCAGCACAGATAATTCTGTATAAATTATAAAAAAGTATGAAAAATATCTAACTTATTGGGTTAGTGAACCGGATGAAGGGCAAAGCCATGCTATAAATAAAGGTTTTGCTCGTTGCACTGGTGAAATTATGGCGTGGTTAAATAGCGACGATCTTTATCTTCCTGGTGCTTTACTAGAGGTCGCACGGCTATTCTCCAAAAATCGGAAAATAGATATAATTACTGGAGAAGCAATAGTTTATAAGTACCCGTCTGGTGAATTCTTTGGAGTTCGAGCTGGTCTTGTAGGACTTCCCCCAAAAATGGCAGTTATGCTCTCTCAATCTGCTTACCTTGGACAACACTCTACATTTTGGCACAGACGAGTTTGGCAAGATGCAGGTCCGTTATCCGAGGATCTACATTATGCAATGGATCATGATTTTTTCTTACGGTGTTGCGATGGCGGTTTCAGGTTCAAGATAGCTTAATAGCTTTATATTTTTGACTTCTAAAGTTAAATGAGTATACCGCACCTAAGACTCCTATACATTTCTGCCGTCGTACCTGATACAACCTCAGGGGGAAGATTTGCCATGTACCGCCACCTAGTACTGAAACAAGACTTTGAAGTGGCAGTGGCAGGTACAACAGCTGGAGATTCTCCCGTTGAAAGACGTTTCGTTATCCGTAAAAATCGTCTTATTGAGAGACTACGTCGCACTCGATTATCGCGATTGCTATGTAACCTTGAGTATCTCCAAAACTGGATAATGGTACCACAGCCATTGATGCAGTTTGCCCAAGAATTTCGCCCTGATGTCGTAGTCTGTGTTGTTGAAGATTGGCACATGGGCTTAGCATGGCAAATTGCCACGCGGCTTAATGTTCCTCTGGTGGTAAACTTCCAGGATCTGTTTTGTCTTTCCCAGTTTGTTCCCGACAAGATGCGTCCTTTCCATTGGTTAGTTCCGTTTTTAGTAAATCGATACCGAATGCTGAATCGGAAAGCTGCTCAATCTTTTTATACCAGTGAAGGTATGGGCAACTGGTTTGGACAAGATGGTCGAGGAGATGTTCGGGTGCATCTCATTTTTGCAGTTTGACCTGGTGGTGCGTTACGGGACGCACTGTCCCAACACTTGCTACAGCTTGCGTTTTGGTGAGCTCGCCCCTAACGCACCCTACCGCACTTTTTTACAAATATGAGATGCACCCAGATGTTCTCTATCCCGTTGGTGATTTTAGTGCCTTCAGCATTGATGTTGCAAAGCCAAAGCCTAAAACCCCTATTCAAATTGTATACGCAGGAAACTGCTACGGTGCTTATGGCCGTATGCTACTGCGCTTGGCAGATACTGTAAAAGAGCGAAGTGATATTCACCTGCAAATCTTTGCTGCTGGTAATGATTGGCCTTTGGAAAAAGTCAAGGAG
>NZ_JAAHHX010000592.1:0-1614 GCF_010672065.1 Moorena sp. SIO4A1
TGCGCCAAAACCCGCAACATGATCGTCTTAGGCACAGAAAACCAAGGCTTTCTGGTAGAAACGTTTCGGGGGGTGCAGGTCCTAAAAACCACCCCAGCTACCCCTCAAGCTTGGGGAGAGTATCAAAGCAATTACGGTCGCCTGGCCAACCTGGGCTGGGGTATGATGAAGCTGGGGCTTTACAGCAGTACAATCACCAGCATTCTTTCCACATTTACTTCCATCGCTGTACTCTGGTTGGGCAGTTACCTGGTGATCAATCAGACATTATCCATCGGTCAGTTGCTGGCCTACAATGGCATGAGTAGCAACTTTCTGGGTTTCTTGGGGGCGGTAATCGGGCTAGTGGATGAATTTATTACTGCCCAGGTGGTTATCCAACGCCTGACGGAAGTGATCGATGCCACCCCAGAAGATGAGAATGACTTCAAAAAGCCCTGGGCTGAAATTCCCGGCAATGCAGAGATTACCTGCAGTCAGCTCAACTTTCACCACGCCGGTAGAGTTGACCTCCTCCAAGATTTCTCCCTCACTATCCCTGGCGGTAAAGTCATTGCCCTGATTGGTAAATCTGGCTGTGGCAAGAGTACCCTGGCCAAAGTGATGGCTGGTTTGTATTCTCTCCAGTCTGGCAATATCCGCTATGGCCTCTACAACCAGCAAGACCTCTCCCTGGAATGCTTGCGGCAGCAGGTAATATTAGTACCACAAGAACCCCACTTCTGGAGTCGCTCCATCATTGACAATTTCCACTTTAGCTATCCCCAGGTCACTTTTGAGCAGATTGTCAAAGCTTGCGAGATAGCTGGGGCTGACTCTTTCATCAGCGAACTACCCGACAAATATCAAACGGTTTTAGGGGAATTTGGTGCCAATCTCTCTGGGGGCCAAAGGCAACGATTGGCTATTGCTAGAGCTATAGTGACTGACCCACCAGTCCTAATTTTAGATGAATCCACTGGTGCCCTCGATCCAGTCAGCGAAGCTCAAGTGTTAGATCAATTACTATCCTCTCGCCAAGGCAAAACCACTATTATGATTAGTCATCGCCCGAAAGTGATTCAGCGAGCCAATTGGATTATCATGCTCGAAAAAGGAAAATTGCAAATCCAAGGCACTCCAGAAGAGTTACACTCTCTGGCTGGGGATCACTTAGACTTTCTCGATGATTTTGTTCCTTCAACTAAGAATTTAGTCATGTATGCTTCAGGCTCTGACTCTTCTGTTAATGGTACTTCTCTTAATGGTAATTATAGCAGTTCTCAATTCGGTGATATACCTCGTCCTGGGTTTTAGGGACCAGGAATCCCCCCTAATATCAAGTCTGGTTGAATACCCATAATTAAGGAGAGGGTGGGAGGTGTGGGGAGATGGGGAGATGGGGAGATCGGGAGATTTTTATTAAGCGATGCAGCGCGGTCTTGGGGGTTTCCCCCATGAGCGACTGCATCAAGACAGGGTAATTATCCTGACATGATATAACCCTCCTACCAGAAGGCGGGAAGGAGAAGTGGTAAAAAAACCTGTGTACCTCATCAGTATAATAATTGCTATATGGTTACTAAAACTGATTAAAACTTGCTTCAAATTTAACTATAGCGATTTGCAGATAAA
>NZ_JAAHHX010000593.1:0-1613 GCF_010672065.1 Moorena sp. SIO4A1
TCTACCTTTGCTGCTCCAATGCCAACCTGAGCTAATAGTTTTTTGAACATAGATTCTAGTTTTTTAGCTAACTTTGCTACTAGCTTAATCTATGATTCTGGAGTTTTAGGGAGTCGGGAGTCGGGAGTCGGGGAGATGGGGAGATGGGGAGATGGGGAGATGGGGGAAATTTTTATTAAGGGTAATTATCCCGAAATGATATAATAAACTTTAATGTACTTCATCAGTATGATCAACTATATCTAGCAATTATCATAGCTAAGTACAAAATTTCGGGATTTTAGGGAACAGGGAACAGGGAACAGGGAACAGGGAACAGATAAGAGCTAATAGGGAATAGGGATGCACTGCATCAAGACTGTACCTCATAACTACGATAAAAGCTATAAATGCAACACTTAGGTGCCGTGATTTCCCTACGGTCACGCGGGGCGCGATTGACCTTTGGTCACGCGGGGCGCGTTCGCAAATTGAGATTATAACCAGGATTCCACAAGTAATGCTCTGACCTGCTGCATCCGCTGAAAATCGCTATCGGCTGAAACGATGATCAATCCATGGCGCAATGCGATTGCAGCAATCCATAAATCGTTATCCTTAAAGGGTGACAAGGGGAGTAAAGACTAGTCTTGAAGGGGGGTCTAGCCAAAAGATGCAAAAAAGATTAGGGTAGTCTATGACCACCCCAAAAAACCAAAAATGCTACCGACATTATATCAGAAAGTTTTAGAAAAGCATCTCAACGAGAAGCAAAATCTGACAGTTCAACTATTGATATTGATGCTTCAAAGCTTCCGTCAAGTCAAATTATCAACCAAGGCCGCGTGTGTTTCCTCAACCGATCACTTATGAGAGCAGACTAAGGAATTTGCAGAGATTTTTAGTACTGCCGCAATGGAATGTAAAACTGTTGTGGTTTCCCATAGTCAAATATTGGTTGAAACAAGAATATAACGGAGATCGACTGAACCGAGAGCAAAGAAGAAGACGGAAAAAATTAAAATATTCTGAGTCGGGGCAAATCTTGGTAGTGATAGACCGAACTCAATGGAAGGAAAGGAATTTAATGGTGGTAAGTATAATATGGGGTAAACATGCTCTCCCGGTGTACTGGGATTTGATTGGCAAAAAAGGTAGTAGTAATTTATCCTTTCATAAAAAAGTACTTCAACCGGTTTTGAAGCTGATCAAACCTTATCCGACTATTGTGGTAGGGGATAGGGAATTTCACAGTGCCAAGCTGGGAATGTGGCTGAGGCTCAGAAGAGTAGACTTTATTCTCCGTCAGAAAAAGAGTGCTTGTATTCAACAAAATGGCTTAAATTATCAAGCTTTAAAGTCCCTGGGATTTCAACCAGGATACACTCACTTTATAGAGAATATTACCTGCAATAAAGAGCAGAAATTATCTCCTTTTAACTTGGCAGTTCGTTGGAAACGAAAATACCGTGGCAAAGAACACAAAAACCCTTGGTACTTACTGACAAGGTAAGCATTCAGGTGATGGGGTTGACAAAGCCACCCCAGTTACTTGAAAACTGGAATGAGAGACAATTGGTTAGAACAGTGTCTAGCTCCTAAAGACAGAGCTTGAGTGAGGAACTCAATCACAT
>NZ_JAAHHX010000594.1:0-1609 GCF_010672065.1 Moorena sp. SIO4A1
TCTTATGGAAGCTAACTAAACTTGAAAAACAGGTAAGCTGTTTAGAACAATATCCAGAGGCAGGTCTAGTCTATACCTGGACAGCTCTAGTGGATCAGCAAGGTAAACCTACAAACAGCCTTATAGCTTTCCATCAACAAGGAAATGTCTGGGAGCAAATTCTGGTGGTTAACATGATTGGCAATGGCAGCTCAGCTATGGTTCGTCGGAGTTGCTTTGAGACTGTCGGAATGTTCGACCCCAACTTATCCAGCGCTGCTGATCGAGATATGTGGATTCGGATTGCAGCTAACTATCTATTTGCCGTGGTCAAAGAACCATTAACTCTTTGGCGACAGCATCCCAGTAGCATGTCTAAAAGGCGTGAGGAAATGATCCAGGATTCACGTCAGGCCATAGAAAAAAATTTCCAATCTGTTCCCTCTGAGTTGTTGTACTTGCGTAACCGGAGTTATAGCTATTTAAATCTCTACCAAGCTTGGAATTCAGTGGATCAGGGAAACTACAAAGAAGCAATGCATTTCCGTAGACAAGCTTTCTTGCACTATCCACAAATGCGCTATTCAGAGAGCTATATTCGCCTAAGTTTAGCAATTATGTTAATCCGCTGGTTTGGACCTCATGGCTACGACAGCGTGCGATCGCTTACCCAAACCCTCCGTCAACTAGCTTTGGGTATTTCAACTTAATCTTTTCTGTAATCGAAGACGAATTGCTAAAACCTTTAGAATACTACGCTAAATTATTCCCTATTCCCTATTCCCTATTTCCTATTTCCTGCACCCAGCCCTTAGGATTAACAATAAAGCATGAATCAAATCAGAATCCTATCGCCATTACTTAAATTTTATCCTTGGGTTTTGCCATTAATTATCACCTTAGGAGTATTCTCTTCTTTGGCAGAAGGATTTAGTATTAGTTTATTTATTCCTCTTCTGGAAAGTTCTGGTAATATAGGCTCTCAAGTTTTACAAAATAGCTTGGTCTTAAATAATATCGAGCAAATCGTTATTGATTTGCCAAGCGAAGCTCGGATTTTAGTTATTGCTTTCTGTATATTCATAATTCTTTTTTTTAAGAACTTAATTGTTTATATAAAAACTAGTTTAGTGTCTTGGCTTTACCTTAAGATTAACCATCGGTTACGATCCAGTGTTTTTAATCAGCTTCTGAAAGTAAGTTATTCTTTTTTAGAAACGAATCAATCAGGAAATTTACTCAACACACTGACTGAGCAAACCTGGCGGAGTTGTGAGGCTCTATCGCATTTTTTTAACCTAATAATTAATGTCTGTACCATTTCTGTATTTGTAATTCTGTTACTGTTAATATCGTGGCAACTAACCCTTTTGGTTGCTGCTGGATTAGTACTAATTTCCCTCAGTATCAAGTTGGTGACAGGATCCGTAAATGACAGAGGTAAACAA
This sequence comes from Moorena sp. SIO4A1, assembly GCF_010672065.1. NCBI lineage: Bacteria > Bacillati > Cyanobacteriota > Cyanophyceae > Coleofasciculales > Coleofasciculaceae > Moorena > Moorena sp. SIO4A1. The sequence goes on from NZ_JAAHHX010000594.1 coordinate 1,428, forward strand.
GCGGTTCAGGCTAATTCTGCCGTTGCTTGCCTGATGTTGGAAGGGTTTTCTGGAATGAAGGTGATTCGGGCTTTTGGCCATGAATCCTATGAGCAGAAGCGTTTTGATGTGGCATCAAAGCACTTAAGTAATACTTTACTAAAGATTCAGCTTTTCGCTAAAGTTGTCAATCCCCTTTCTGA
>NZ_JAAHHX010000595.1:0-1608 GCF_010672065.1 Moorena sp. SIO4A1
TATCGGACAAAGTCGCAAAACACTTAACACCTAGGTCAATTCCGACTTTTTGCTGAGTGTGTTTCATCGCTGGCATTGGGCAAGCATCGACTTTGAAAGAGACAAACCAGTTATCTGCTTCTCTTGAAATAGTAAATGTTTGGGAAATGCAATCGTAAGGAATAGCCTCCTTTAATCTGAACGTCCCCATTGTTGGGATGTTGATGGTCTTCCCAGCTTTTACCAACCGTTTTCCGTTTGAATCATCAACGGTAAAACTGCACTGATGGCGTTTCTTCTTGAATTTAGGCATTTGAGCTTTAATCTTTGGGTTACGCCACCAACTAAAGGCTTTAGCTAGATTCCGAAACGCATTTTGGTAAATCCTAGCTGGATACTTATTGCACCAAGCAAAATCAGGATTCTTCTTAGTCACATTGTTGAACACCTTCTTAATTGTGTTCAACCTCTTGGAATCGGAAGCTTTGATGTCTTCAAACTCCCATGATGATTTCATAATTCCAAGTCCGTAGTTATAAACGAACCGAGAGAACCCTGCACATTGAGATAGCCAGTTGGCTTCCTTGTTGTTGACTTTGAGTTCGCGCTTGATTCCAAACATGGGAGTTTCGACCATTACTTGTACTTCCATTTCTACTTTCGCACAATCCTCCGGACTATCAAGGTTTTTGTTGATTTTTTCTTGAATCGCTTGGAGATACCGACGCAAACCGTACAGCCGACAACAGAAGCAGTGGATGATAGCCATGAGGTCTTCCAGCATCTGCTGCTGGGGACTAAGGAATTCATTGTTGCTGATCGATATAGCAATCCTAAATCATTTGTAAAATCACTCGACTTCTCAAAAACTCAGTCTTTCTCCCTTAGCATCTGCCATCTACCATCTGCCTCCTGCCTTAAAGCAGCCCATTTATTTCACGAATCAGATAGGATTGCTATAATCTCGCCATCGGAGTACTTGGCTAACTGAAGAATCAGGTCAAACGCAAACCTACATAATCAGTCTTTGTGAGCGACGATGATGGTAGAGACCTGCCCGGAAAGCATACCGAATAGTAGATTGAGGAATTTCTTACGTTTGAAGTTCATACTCCCACCAATTTCTGGGATGACTTGATCGATTTTGAGACCAGAGGCATTACAGAAGGTATCCATAGCTTTAACTTGGTTTTCCAGGTCTGGTCTTTGAGAAGGAGATGATACCCGGCAGTACACGATAATAGACCGTTTCATATCATTGGGTAACAAGCCTTTCAATTCGTTGATATGTTTCTGGGTGTAAACTCGGTGCTTTCCTAGTGTCCTGTCTGCAACCAATTTTCCTGATGCATCCCATCGTTGAAGGGTTCTAACCGAGACACCAGTTTGGCAAATTGGTGAGGTCTGTAATGCATAATACTAGACAAGTATGTAGAAGTTTGTCTAGTATTGTCAATAATTTAACGACTAAATCTCAACTCCCCGGTAGGCAAAAGAGTATCTTACGTATAATCACGGTTGTCCAATATTTTTAACAAAATTAGGATATTTGTGAAAAGGGTTGAACATCTACACCATATGTTAAAGCATCAGAACTGGGAGAAAAGGGTAACCGCTAAGCAAAGTAAT
>NZ_JAAHHX010000596.1:0-1608 GCF_010672065.1 Moorena sp. SIO4A1
TACACTGACTTGGGTTGAACCAATACTGGGAGAACGGTTGTTTTCTGTCTTGACACCGGTGTGAAAGGCTGGGGCTTCTTTTAGTGTCACCTGTAATATATTACGACCGGGAGTGCTCCCTGCGGTCAATTCCACATTCACTCGTTCGATTAAGGGGTCTAGCTGCAGCAGTTGCAGTGCTTTGACTAGACGTTGCTGATTTAAGGGTTTAGTAGTTGCAATTTCTAGGGGGCGGAGTACATAGTCAGATCGCAGACGGTTTAATCCATTCAGTTCAATTCGTTCTAGCTCACCCTCAACAACCTGTATTTGCACAGTGCCACTGTCCAGTGCTTGATTATTCAGTAAAAATGCACCAGAGGTAACGTAACCGTTGTTAATATACAGTTGAGTAATTTTAGAGCGCAGTTCAATTAAATCTTCAAAGGTGACTTCCTGGTTTTCAATCTCTTCAATTAATTCTGTAATCTGTTCTTGTAAAACGGTGTTACCGAGCACTTCTACAGTTTTGACTAGGAAACGCTCACCGGATGAAGCGATAAGATCAACTCCGGTAGCATCGGTTGGATATAAAGATTTATAGGGCTTACGAAGTTTAGTTGGTTTTGCCCCCCTAACCCCCCAATTTTTCGGTGCGACCCGTGGCGAATTTAATTCGCCAACGGAAAGCGCACCGGGAGGGGTAATGATTTCAAAGTCCCCCAGAATTGGGGGATTTAGGGGGCTTTGCGTAAGTCTTGATTTATATCGAAAATCTTGACAAATACGCCAAAACTCTCTCCCTGTCTCTTCCTGTCCCTGTGTTCCTATTAATTCTGACCCGATGTTTTCAACGGGACATTTAACCTTAGGTGTCTCGATACTAGAGGTAGCTTCAGCAGTAGAGTCTAGTAGCGATGACCCAGATGCGGAGGTAATCGGAAAAGGAGAATTAGATGAATTAGGAATCGTAGATTGAGCCATCCCATTTAGAGCTGAGATCACTAAGATAGAAACACCAAAACTAGACACACCAAAACCTGCCTTTGCCTTCAGGGGGTATGCCTTTGGTGGTGGCTGCCACATGCCATAGGGTGGCCGTAGCGCAATCGCCATCCATCTCCAAATTAGATACACACCCTTGACATCCTCCCGCCACTAAGCTACCGCGCTTTGTGGGGGATTCCTAAACCTCACGATTTAGGTTTCTGTTTCCTTCCCGTTTCGACAAAGCCGTTCGCGTAGCGGAGGCCGTAGGCCACGCTACGCGAACGGGATTTTCGCAACTGCCCTTCAACCTTATGGTTGTCAGGTCTTATGTTCGCTCCACAGACTGACACGGCAAGTCCTGCCGCCAAAATATTCTGACTCGCGTTGATATCACGGTCATGGATAATCCCACATTCAGGACACTTCCACTCCCTAATATCCAACGGCATTTTATCAACGATATGCCCACAGTTTCCACATCTTTTAGAACTAGGAAACCATCGGTCAATCTTAATTAAGTCTCGACCATACCACTGGCATTTGTAATCCAGTTGTCTAGTTAATTCCCCCCAACTAGCGTCGCTAATAGCAAGGGCAAGTTTATGGTTCTTAACCATGTTTTTTATAGCTAAATCCTCA
>NZ_JAAHHX010000597.1:0-1606 GCF_010672065.1 Moorena sp. SIO4A1
CTATTCCCTATTCCCTATTCCCTATTCCCTATTCCCTATTCCCTATTCCCTATTCCCTATTCCCTATTCCCTATTCCCTATTCCCTATTCCCTATTCCCTATTCCCTATTCCCTATTCCCTATTCCCAGAGCCGCTGTTCCCTGTTCCCTAAAATCCAAAAATTATGTACCTCACCTAATTGAAAAATGCTAGAGATCACAACATACATATAACTATCCAGAAAATAACTAATATAAAAATATTGAGTTTATCTTTCATCGAAAACTAATCCATGTTTATAATCGAACCATAGGTTTTATTATAAACATGGATTAGGCAGTAATTATACTGGTAAGGTGCCTTAATAAGGTAACCTACTACTTATGGCCTTTGGAGTGATAGCCCTTAGAGTGATAGGGTTTCGAGTCCAGTTTTGGGTAAGTCCTAAGCAAAAATGATTATTTTATAAATCTTGAACTTTTATAAATATTTAAAATTGATAGCTATATAGTTTATATTTGAGTTGTGAACATACTCCCAAAGGCCAAGAGGCAAGAGGCAAGAGGCAAAAGGTAAGAGGGGAAACAGATCCGGAGTTTTATTCTCCAATAAAAAAAGACCATACAGGTTTACATCTCATGTGTAAACGCTATATAACGTCTCTACATGTAAGCAATCAGCTAACGCGCCAAGGGCTTTAGCTGATTGCCCTTGGCTAAATACTTAGGTAATTGAAATTACGTATTTAAACATAACTTTGCCAACTCGGATCAGTTACTGGCTCAAGCCTCTCCAGGCGATCGAACCCATTAGCATTCATCAGCCAGACACTATTTTGTCCATCGTCGAGATTGCGCCAGAGGATATCATCGAAACCATTGTCATCGATGTCGAGGGTACCATGGATTACCTCCTGACCAATACTTATTGGTGAGTCAATCAACACTGATTCAATGTACTGAGTCCCTTCCATCCTCCAATAGTAAATAGTTTGGTCTTGAGTATTGCGCCAGATAATATCCCCATCACCATCTCCATCCAAGTCTCCCGCTGCCCTCATTTCCCAAATACTAGTGACTGGTTCCGATGGAATGGACACCTCCTGAGCGACATTGGTGCCATTCATTAGCCAGACTTTATTTTCCCCAGTGGAAGTATTGCGCCAGAGAATATCCTGTTGTTGATCACTGTTGAAATCTTCCGTGCCACGAATCTCCCAGTCTAAGCCTAGAGTTGGGGTTATGGACACTGCATTCTGAAACACCGATCCTGCCATCAACCAGATGCCAGTTTCACCAGTAGAGCTATTACGCCAGAGAAGATCCTGTTGTTGATCACTGTTGAAATCCCCTGCACCCTGCATTTGCCAGGGACTGTCGGCTGGTTCTGTTGGTGAATGAATTGTTACGGCTTGAGCTAAGTCGAGACCATCCATCAACCAAGCACCATTGACTCCGGTCTCGTCATTACGCCAGAAAATAGTCACACTCTCGGTGATGGTGGATTGGTCATTGTCGGTAATGGTGAAAGTGGCACTGGGAGTCTCACCTAATTGATAGTCGGGACTATTCTCAAGGGTAATAATTACAGTTTCTTCCCCTTCTACTATTCCATCGGCGATTGGGG
>NZ_JAAHHX010000598.1:0-1606 GCF_010672065.1 Moorena sp. SIO4A1
TCTTTTTTTTTCAAGACCAACTAAACGGGCAAGGGGTCTCCCGTTATAATCGCGTGATTTAACGGGAGGGGAATTGCGCGACGGGGTCTAGAGGAGATCGTCAGTGGTACAATAACATCATGCGATTAACCTATTGCTACAGAATCAAACCGAATGCCGAACAGATAGCTACGATGGAAAGGTGGCTAGAACTGTTGCGTCGTCACTGGAACTATGCTCTCGGGCAACGGCTTGATTGGTTAAATCGGACTCGTTGTTCTATTGACCGTTGCAGTTTAGAAAAAGAGGCAATAGGTGAAATTCCGCAAGTCGTCAACTACTACACTCAGCAAGCAGCACTGAAGGAAACCAAGAAGCTGTTCCCTGAGTACAAGCAAATCTATGCCGAAACTCAACAAGTTAACCTACAACGACTAAATAAAGCATGGGATAGATGGCGTAAACCTGACAAATCTGGAAAACGCGGAGGGAGACCTCGGTTCAAGAAGCAAGGTCAACTACGGTCATTTGTGTTTCCACGGGTCAACAATGCCAAAGCAGGAGCGCATCTAAATGTTTATTGGGCTGCGCCCAAACATTTATCAAAGGATGGCGTGCTTAAGCTGAGTCGAATTGGTGAAATACCTGTGGTAATTCACAGACCTATTCCGAATGGGTTCACCTTGAAGCAATGTACCATCATCAAAAAAGCAGACGGTTGGTATGCCTGTTTTTCAATGCAAGATGATAGAGTCCCTGAGTTGTTACCTATGGATTTGGTTAAATCTGCTGTCGGTATTGACGTGGGTTTAGAGAAATTCTTAACAACATCAGACGGTGATGGGATTGAAATTCCTCAATTTTATCGTTTGACTCAGAATAAACTGGCTAAGGCACAACGAGTTCTGTCGCGCCGTGTGAAGGGTTCCAAAAACTGGGAGAAGGCTAAACATAAAGTTGCTTTATTGCACTTACACCTAGCCAGATGTCGAAAGGAATTTCACTATCAAGTTGCACATTGGTTATGTAGTAAATATGATTTGATTGGGTATGAAGATTTAAACATCAAAGGACTCGCTCGGACTAAATTAGCCAAATCGATACATGATGCTGGATGGGGGTTATTTTTGGAGATCTTGCAAGCAGTGGCGGTCAAACGCGGCTTGTTAGTCCAGAAAGTCAACCCACGGGGTACAAGTATTGAGTGTTTCAATTGTGGAAAACGAGTAGAGAAGGACTTGAGTGAAAGAGTTCATCATTGTCCGAGTTGTGGGGTCAAGGTTGACCGTGATTGGAACAGTGGTATTAATATTTTGAATCGTGCATTAATGGCGGTTGGACTGCCGCTCAATGGCTGTGGTAAATCGGTACAAGGTACTGAGGAACAGCAAGTCTCATTTGTGAATCTGAGAAGCCTACATCATAATCTTTGATTTGATGTAGGAGTGGTCACAAACCTTATTTACTGCTATGGCAAAATCACCGTTCTCTGTTGGTATTGGAGACTTTTGAGATTAAGATTGCCTCTGAAGCCGTTCTGCTGAATGGATAAAATCGTTCCAGGCTAAGAATTAATAGGAGCATCAAAACCTGTACTGGCCAAGGTGCCATAGCAAAACCAAATATT
>NZ_JAAHHX010000599.1:0-1600 GCF_010672065.1 Moorena sp. SIO4A1
AGAAGCGAAACAAGCCAACCTCCGACAAACCTTACTCCGCATCAGTGGCGCAATTCAGGTAATCGAAGAAACCTTAGGCCAATCAACTGATACAGGGGAAAACAATACTCAGCCATCGGAGGTAGTTGGTGCTCAAGTAGAGTAGGGAATCGGGAATCGGGAATCGGGAGTCGGGATTTTTATCCTGAGTCTGTCAGCGATCGCTCTTGGTTGTATCTGGGTGCGATCGCTCCTGTTGTGATTACACTCACACTAGAGGAAATTGCGAGCAATTTCCTTCCGTTGGAAACAGGCAATGTCCACCCGACAAGATCAGCGATCGCACTATCAACTACAAAATGCGAACGCGCCCCGCGTGACCATTCGCGAAGCGTGGCCTAAAGGCCAAGGTCAATCGCACTGATTGTGAATTCTGGAAGGGTTGGGGCTTGGAAACCGGCCATGGGTACCCTGGTTGGTGGGCATTGCTCAGATGAATTCCGGCAGGTAGGCGAGTTGGAAACCGGCAATGCCCACCCTACAAGCTGCTAGGATATAGAGAAACCTGCTCCTACCAACTAATTGCACCTGATAAAAATCCAGAAGAGAAATGAGTGAAAGCCCGGTGTTACCAATTAAGATTCCTAAGGAAGAAATAGAGCAATTTTGCCAGCGTCATCATATTCGCAAATTGTCTTTATTTGGTTCAGTGTTGAGGGATGATTTTACACCGGAGAGTGACCTGGATTTTTTAGTAGAATTTGAACCAGGCAAAACCCCTGGTTTCTTTAGGTTAGCCAGTATGGAAATAGAACTTTCAGAACTAGTAGAAGGGAGAAAGATTGATTTAAGAACTCCTAATGAATTAAGTATTTATTTTCGAGACAGAGTGATGGCTGAGGCGATGGTGCAGTATGACAGCAATTGACGATTTAACTCGCTTGCACCATATGCAGGATGCAGCAATAGAAGCTCTCGGTTTTATGTCTGGAAAGACCAGAGAAGATTTAGCTAAGGATAGGATGTTGGTGTTGGCAGTTGTTAAAGATTTAGAAATTATTGGGGAAGCGGCAGGTAGAATTTCAGCTGAATGTAGGGGGAGACATGCTGATATTCCTTGGGCAGTGATGATTGGGATGCGAAATCGTTTGACCCATGCTTATTTCTCTATCGATTTAGATATTGTTTGGGGAACGGTGAGGAATGATTTAGTGCCACTGGTTGAGCAATTGCAAAGGGTAATTCAGGAGGAAAGTGAAGGAGAATCGTAGGGTGGGCAAGGCTCTCGGAAGATCAAAATTGAACGCCGAGCAATTAAATGGGCAATGCCCACCAATACCCATTTGAATGTAGAATGAAGAATTGAGAATGTAGAATGAAGAATTGAGATTCGTAGGGTGGGAATTGCTGATAAAGATCATGATTGAACCCCGAACAATTAAATGGGCAATGGCCACCAATACCCATTTGAATGTAGAATGAAGAATTGAGAATGTAGAATGAAGAATTGAGAATCGTAGGGTGGGAATTGCTGATAAAGATCATGATTGAACGGCGAGCAATTACATGGGCAATGCCCACCAATACCCATTTGAATGTAGAATGAAGAATTGAGAATGTA
>NZ_JAAHHX010000006.1:0-210372 GCF_010672065.1 Moorena sp. SIO4A1
TAACGGTTAACAGTTAACTGTAAACAGTCAAAAAGGTATAGATAGCCTTTTATTGGATCAAATCAAGGGATGTGCTTATTTTTGACCAACATTTTTGGCAAACAAACACCTTGGACAAAAATTTTGCTTTGCCCAATCTTCCCTGATCAACGACTAGGATTTTATCACATTTTTATTTCCCCGAGTGTTAATTTTTGTTTCCATCATCCATGGCTTATGGTTTAATATCACTTTGAAAACGTGCGGAATTAGCAGCTTCTGCCGCAGCCACATCCCCTTTTCCAAAAAAGGCAGGAAAGGGTTTAGGGAGCTCTAGTGCCCGTTGAGTTGCAGGTCGGGCATCAATACGGTCAAACCAGCCTTGAAGGTTTTTCAGCCCATCCACCGATACTTTCGCCCAGTAATAAGCTCGTGCCCAAGGATAAGTGGCCATATCTACAATAGTGAACTCATTGCCAAGGATGTAAGTTTTCCCCTCAAGCTGCTGATCCAAGACTTCCAGTAGCCTTCGTGATTCTGACCCATAGCGCTTGATGGCAAATTCATCACGATGCCCTTGAGGTTCTGCAATCCGCTGAAAGTACATCGCCTGACCCATCATCGGTCCAATGCCACTCATCTGAAACATCAGCCACTGAAGCGCTTGGGATCGAGCTTTTTCCCCCTCGGGAAGGAACTTTTGATATTTCTCAGCTAGATACCAAAGAATCGCACCCGACTCAAAAACCACAAAATCGTCATTACCACGATCCACGATGGTCGGGATGCGCCCATTGGGATTAAGAGATCTGTACCAGTCTGATTTCTGTTCTTTTTTGGAAAAGTCAATATAGGTCATCTCATAGTCCACCTCTGCTTCTTCAAGAAAGATCAGCGGCTTCCATCCGTTCATAGTCGATGCAGTGTAAAGATGAATCTCAGCTTGTTTCGTCATGATTTTTCTTTGGATGAGATATTGACGCTTGAGTTAGTTTTAATGAGCTTTGGAGCACGGAGCAGACAGAGGCTTCGCCACTTCAACACCTAAATCATGGTCGGGGTCAAGAAACACCATCTTTAGGTGACTGATGTACCGTTCTCGGTCAGCGTCAAATTGTGGATTTTTGATGACGTTGTAGCACGCGAAATGGGGCAATTCCTCGAAGCCACAAAACTCATGGCTCTTACGCATGGGCAGCAGCACCTCTTGTAGTGAGAGTCCTTCAAAAAAACTATTGGGATTATTAAAGACGTCGGCGGGCGCATTCCATGTAGTAGACAGCATGAATTTCTTGCCATTCATCAGGCCACCCGATCCGTATGAGCCATTACTGTGCCCGAAAAACTCACCATAGGCGTAGACATCGTCTATGTAACGCTTCAAAGTTGACGGCATCATGAACCAGTACACGGGATACTGAAAAATCACCGTATCAGCTTGCTTGAATTTCGCAATCTCCTCTGGAATGTTGTAGCCGTCTTCCACAACAGTGGTCAGTAGCTCGTATTGATCTTTCAATATCTCCACCGCTATCTCGAAAAGACCTTGATTGTAGCGGCCTTTAGCGAACTCCTTAGTCTCTTTGCCCAAAATCAAAAGCAGGGTTTTCATCAGACTACTTCCTCCCATCAGATAATGTGTACAGTTATTGCTTCATGTATTGCTTCATGGTAAAAATTTAAGTTACGATAGTCAACTAGTCTACGTTTAGTAACCAGGTATAAAATATGAGTTCCTTCATGGACATGGAAATAGATAGCGATGGGCATAGGCCCACGCTACGCGAACACAGCATTGACATCGAAACTGATAGTGACATCGACATCAAAACCGATAGTGATGCCATCAAGAAGGCCATTGACCCCTGTCTCAGCCCCTGTCCAATCGAGCGTGGAATGCGGATTTTGGGTGGCAAATGGAAAGGATCGATTCTTTGGCATCTCAAGGATGGCCCGATGCGATTCAACGATCTAGCGCGCCAGATCGGCGGAGCTAGCAAAAAAATGGTGACCCAGCGACTTAGAGAAATGGAGGATACGGGCCTAGTCAACCGTAACGTAATCAGTACCAAGCCCATTGCTGTGGCCTATGAGATCACAGATTTTGGTCGCACAGCCCTGAGATTTCTGGAGGAGCTAAAGAAATGGGCAGAGGAGTATAATATCTAATCTTTTAACAGTTCTCAGTTCGGTGAGGATTATAATTAAGAATTGAGAATTAAGAATTAAGAATTGAGAATTGAGAATTGAGAATTGAGAATTGAGAATTGAGAATTAAGAATTAAGAATTAAGAATTGATAATTGATAATTGATAATTGATAATTGATAATTCGGCGTTGCTTAATAATGGAATGATTTTAAGAGTTTTGTGGAATGGGCATCTTGGTGGAACTGGCATCTTGCCAGTTTCATGCTTATTTTCGGGCGGGCAGTAGCCCACTCTACTTCTATTCATTCCTTGATTCAGCAACACCCTGCATTCTGCATTCTAAATTATTAATTCTACATTCTTCTACATTCTTCTACATTCTTAATTCTACATTCTTCTACATTCTTCATTCTACATTCTTAATTCTTCATTCTGCATTCTTCATTCTTCATTCTACATTCTTCATTCTCAATTCAACAACATATCAAACACCAAAATAAGCTGGTTCATTCCCCGGCTTCCACTTAATATTGCAACCAATACTAGGCTTTTGCTCAGAATTCACCGGTTGCGACCCTAGCACCGCATCAATAGCTGCTCGTAAATCCTTACCGGTAACTGGTATCCCATTACTAGGACGACTATCATCCAATTGACCTCGGTAAACTAGCTCTTGGTTAGCATCGAATAGAAAAAAATCTGGGGTACAAGCAGCTGTATAAGCCTGAGCCGTTTGCTGACTCTGATCATGACAGAAGGGAAAGGTAAATCCCAGCGCCTGAGCCATTTCCTTAAGTTGATCGGGAGCATCATCCGGGTAATTATCCGCATCATTAGCGCTAATTGCCACCATACCGAGATTAGCATCGGCATAGTCTTTCCCTAGCTTGGCCAATTCTCCCTGTACATGTTTAACAAAAGGACAATGACGGCAGATAAACATTACCAGTAACCCCTGCTTACCGGCAAAGGTCTCTAAGGAAATCGTCTCGCCAGACACTGCATCCGGTAACTGAAACTCTGGTGCTTTGGTACCTAAGGACAACATTGTCGAATTAACTAGTGCCATCGTTTTACTCCTAAACTATTGCGCTGAAAACTTATATTCTTATAACCTTGACTACGATATCAGATCCCAACAACCTTGACCTTTCGGCCACGCTATGGGAACAACCAACCTTCAACCAACCAACCTTCAACCAACCAACCTTCAACCAACCAACCTTCAACCAACCAACCTTCAACCAACCAACCTTCAACCAACCAATCTTGGCCAAAAGGCCACGCTACGCGAACAACAAAAAAAATGTGGTATAATAGATCAACTTCCTAGAGGTCGTTGCTTGGAAAAGGTAATCAGAAAGCAACGGAAGATTCAGGTGCCAGCGGTTACTGGTAAATAATGGGAATTACTGTTTCAGGTGTTGCAGCAAAGGCGAGTAAAGGGTGAAGATCCCTATCAAACCCTTGTCTGGCCTTTTGGCCTTTCGGCCACGCTACGCGAACGGCCACGCTACGCGAACGCACTACCCTTGGAAACCAAAACCGTTGCCCAACGGTGGAAACCCTAAGGGTTTGCAGTAGTCAATAATGGTAGAAACCCCCCCATGAACGCGCTCCATGGCTACCAAGATCAGCAGAGGGGATGGTCAGGGCGTAAATCAGATTCTGGCAGAAGCACAACCGTTGGAATAAATATGACGCTCCAACCCAAAGATTTCAATGGCAATAACAATGAATCATTAAGAATGCTAGCACGGGCGATCGCATTTTCTCAGGGACAATTTTCTCTGATTTTAGCCCGTTGTAATTATCAATCATTGCGGCAGCGCTTAACACAACAACTGACAGAACGCTACCAGATTAAGTTTCACTCCAGGGCTTTGGCCTCATCGGCTCTTAACCTCTATAGCAATGTTCAAGCGGAACTGACATCAATACTACCCGATGCCCTTATTGTTCACAATTTGGAATTAGTTAGGGATATTGATAGGTTATTGGTTTCTACCAATAATGCACGGGATGAATTTCGCAAAACCTTCCCCTTCCCCCTGGTGTTATGGGTAACCGATCAGGTCCAACACAAGCTGAGGCGAGTAGCACCAGATTTCACCAGTTGGGCTGCTACTCCCATAGGCTTTGAGATGGCAACGGATGAGTTAATTGATTTTATTGAGCAAACGGTCAATCAGGTCTATGGCAAAGTATTAAACTCTGGTGCTGGCAGATTTCTAGACAATGATGACCTGAATTTGGGCATTGGTTCGACTCGCCGCACGGAGTTAAAGTCAGCCCAGAATGAGCTAAACCATCGTAAGGTCAGATTAGACCCACGGTTAGAAGCCAGCTTAGAATTTGTTTTGGGTCGTGCCGCTGATGGGTCATCACAAGAGTCTCTAGAACATTATCAGCGTAGTTTAGCCCAATGGCAGCAGATTGAGCCAGAGGCCAGGGCAACCCAGGAAAAACCCCAAACATTCACTTCCTCATCAGAGCGGGTTGGATGCTTACTGTACTATTTAGGATTATGGTGGCGTACCTATGCTGAGAGACATCGGGCTGAGCATCAAGTCGCTTGTGGTCATGCCGCAGAGTATTATCAGCAATGTATTAAGGTCTTTGAACAGGCTGAGCGACCAGACTTAGTTGCCAAGTTTATTAATCCTTGGGCAGAGGTACTACAACGACTAGGGCAGTGGGATGAGTTGGAGGCGGTTGCTAACAAAGCCTTGACTCTCCATCAAACCTATGGTAATCCGTTTAGACTAGCGCGAGCCTATGGCTTTTTAGCAGAAGTCGCCTTATGGAAATCTGATTGGACTAAAGCGCAACAGTTAGCCCAACAGGCTCTGTTAATCTTAGAACAGGCATTGTCTGAATTGTGTACACCAACCTCATGCTCACTCGATACCGATTGTGATTGGGAGCGCTCATTTCACCAAGGTTGGTATTTATTGTCTCTAGCGCGATCGCATCGTGGGGCTGCGCGATCGCAACAGCAACAGCAGCAAGCTAAAATCCAAGACAGTCTGACAACTCTGGAAACGGCCAAAGCCAGAACCAAAGCCCAGTATGATCCAGAGCTTTACATTCGGATTTTAGAAGAATTGCGCCAGTGCTACTGCCAACAAGGTAACTATTTGACTGCTTTTCGGGTTAAACAAGAACGACGCTCCATTGAGCAGCAGTACAATTTTCGAGCCTTTATTGGTGCTGGTCGATTGCAGCCTAAACAACAGGTAACTAACCCAGCATTACCGAATCTAGACTACCACAATTCTGTGACCCCAGCCATTGCGGCCTCTGGTAGACAAGGGGATGTCAATCGCTTAATGCAACGTATGGGCCGTAGTGACCATAAACTAACGGTAATTTATGGTCAATCAGGAGTAGGTAAAAGTTCCCTTGTCCAAGCTGGGTTAATTCCCACCTTGAAACAAAAAACCATTGGCTCCCGTGAGGTATTAACGGTTTTCCAGCAAGTTTATACCGATTGGATTCCCGAATTTGGAAAAGCCTTAGCCAAGTCTCTGGCAGAAAAAAAACTGATTAAGTATCATGGTAATACTCTAGAAACAACAGCCGCAATTCTCAAGACATTCTGGGAAATAACAGAATACAATATCCTAGTGGTTTTAGTCTTTGACCAATTTGAAGAATTTTTCTTTGCGGCTAAAGACAGAAAGCAACGAATGGTTTTATATGAATTTATGAAGATCTGTTTGAATATTCCCTATGTTAAAATTATTTTATCCCTTAGAGAAGATGACCTTCATTACTTGTTAGAGTGTAACCGTCTAATTCAATTAGATGTCATTAACAACAATATTTTAGATAAAACGATTCTTTACTATCTCGGTAACTTTTCCCCAAAGCAAACTAAATCAGTTATTAAAAGCTTAACGGAACACACGGCATTTTCTCTAGAGCCAACCCTAACCGATGCTCTAGTCAAGGATTTAGCAGGAGATACCAATGAGGTGCTCCCCATTGAGTTGCAAGTGGTAGGAGCTCAGCTCCAAGCCGAAAAAATTACCACCTTAGCAGATTATCTAGCCAAAGGTCCGAAGGAAAAACTGGTTGAACGATACCTAGAAACAGCTATTAAAGACTGTGGTGAAGAGAACGAACGAATCACTAAACTTGTTTTATATTTACTGACCGATGAAAACGGGATGCGACCGCTAAAAACTCAGGCTGAATTAGCTGAAGATTTGGACTTAGAAGAGGAGCAACTGGATTTAGTAATGGAGGTGTTAGTGGGTTCTGGTTTAGTATTTGAAGTGCCAGAATATCCTGCTGATCGTTATCAGTTAGTTCATGATTATTTAGTATCATTTATTCGCCAAGGACAAGAGCCTCAAATCCTAGCGGAGTTAAAACTGACCAAAGAAGAACTAAAGCAAGCACTTCATCAAGAACAAAAGGAACGAAGACGAGCAGAAATTGCAGAAATTAAAGCCCTGAGTTCTCTATCTCAAGCTCTACTATCTTCCCACGACCAGTTAGGAGCATTGATCGCTAGTGTAAAAGCTGGTAAACGATTACTCACCACAGAGGTTGCTCCTGATATCAAACAGCAACAAGTGAATCAGCTTCAGGAAATTATCAATAACTTGCAAGAGTGCAATCGTTTGGAAGGACATGATGCGGGAGTATTTGGTGTTTGTTTAAGTCCTGATGGTAAACTAATTACCTCTGCTAGTGAAGATGGCACCATCAAGATTTGGGGAATTGATGGGAAAGCTTTGGCAAGCTGTCGGGGTCACAAGGAGCAAGTGTTTAGCATTAGCTTTAGTCCCAATGGTGAAATGTTTGCCTCTGCTAGTGCTGATAGCACCATCAAACTCTGGCAACGGGATGGCAAGTTACTGAAAACTCTCAGAGGTCATAAAAACCAAGTTTTCAACATTAGTTTTAGTCCCGATGGTAACACCATTGCTGCTGCTAGTAAAGATGGCACGATCCAGCTGTGGCATCCTAATGGTACTCGGATTAAAACCCTGACCAGGTTTGGTCCTGCTAACTTTGGGATTAGTTTTAGTCCTGATGGTAAATCCCTTGCGATCGCTAGTGAAGATGGCACTATCAAACTCTGGAATTTAGACAGTAGTTGGCCCAAAATTTTCAATCGTCATGCAAGGGGTGTCTGGAGTGTCTGCTTTAGTCCAGATGGTCGGATGCTGGCTTCCGGGAGTTCGGACGGTACCGTTAAACTCTGGAATATAGATGGCAAAGAACTCAACTCCATCGATAATTATGGCTTGCCAGTGTATCGGGTTAGATTTAGTCCCGATGGTCAAATGTTAGCACTAGCCAGTAAAGATAATCGAATTCGACTTTATAACCTTGATGGCATTAAGCTCAAGACCTTACGAGGACACAAAGGGTCTGTGTGTGGGGTAAGTTTCAGCCCCGATGGACGGCTACTGGCTTCTGCTAGTGTAGATAAAACTATCAGACTTTGGAGTCTCAAGGGCATTGGACTCAATACTCAGCAAAGCCATACTGGTAAACTTATCGGCTTTTGTTTTAATTCTACCGGTCAGCAGTATGCTTCAGCTAGTGAAGATAAAACAGTAAAACTATGGAGTCTAGACGGCACATTACTCAGAACATTTTCAGGACATGAAGCTAGTGTCAGGAGTGTCAGTTTTAGTCCTAAAGCAAAACTATTAGCCACTGCTAGTGTGGATGGTATTATTAAAATTTGGCATCTTAATGGAGCCTTACTGCAAACCTTTCCAGCCCATGGTCTGAGTATCAGGAGTCTAAGTTTTAGTCCTGATGGTAAAATCCTGGCTTCTGCGGGTAATGACAGAATCATCAAGTTGTGGGGGATTGATGATAAGTATGGACAGGATAACGGAGTACTGCTAAATACTCTCAACGGTCATCTTGCTAAAATCCTTACCATTAGATTCAGTCAGGATGGTCAGATGCTGGCTTCCGCAGGAGAAGATAAAACCATTAAACGTTGGCATCTCGATGGTAGCTTAATCGATACGATTCCAGCCCATAGTCTAAAAATTGTCTGTTTGAGATTCAGTGGGGATGGTGAAATTATGGCTTCCGCTAGTGCTGATAAAACGGTGAAACTGTGGAGTTTGGATGGTAAACTGATCACTACCTTACAAGGACATCAAGCAGGAGTTAGAGGTGTTGTTTTTAGTCCAGACAGTCAAATGATTGCTTCCGTTAGTTCTGATAGGACGGTAAAGCTTTGGACTCGTGATGGTAAGGAATTCAAAACCCTAAAAGGACATCTTGCTCCTGTGTGCAATGCCTGTTTCCTGGCTGACGGTCAAACTTTGGTATCGGTCAGTGAAGATGGTACTGCTAAAATCTGGAATATCGATGGTACAGAAATCAAAACCGTTGGCGGACCGATTAATGGCAGTACACTCCTAGGTGTAAAACCTGGACAGGGGATAGTTACCAGGGGGAGTCATACCACTAGCTGTGATTTAACCTCTGATTTAAAGAATTTATTGGTGAAGGGGTGCTATTGGATCAGGGACTATTTGAAGCATAATCCGACCTTGAGTGAAAGCGATCGCAAATTGTGTGATGGGATTTTGCCAGAACTGTTGAATGGGGAGTAGGGAGTAGGGAGTAGGGAGTAGGGAGTAGGGAGTAGGGAGTAGGGAGTAGGGAATCGGGAATTGGGAATCGGGAATTGGGAATTGGGAATTTGGTCACCTGGGTCCGCACCTTGTCAGCCCCGTGGAAACCAAGCCAGTTGCTGATCTAACTCCCCATCTCCCCATCTCCCTATCTCCCCATCTCCCCATCTTCCCATCTCCCCATCTCCCTATCTCCCCACACCTCCCACACCTCCGACACTCCCCTCTCTTTCCCTACTCCCTTTAGAGTCTAAAAATTCTCCCGATTCCGATTTGCCTGCTCCATCTTTTCTACAACCAGGTCTATGGGCATCATTCCCAATTCCCCAGCGGCACGGGTACGAATATTTAAACTGTTTGCTTCGACTTCCTTGGCACCAATCACACTCATCACCGGGATTTTAGCCTTTTCGGCATTACGAATTGCTTTACCAAGCCTTTCCCCACTGGTATCGACTTCTGCCCGTATCCCATGCGATCGCATTTTTGTTGCCATTTCCTGAGCAAAAGGCAATTGTGCGTCCCCGACTGGTAACAATCGTGCTTGTACTGGTGCTAACCAGAAGGGGAAGTCTCCCCCATACTGTTCAATCAATATCCCAGTTAGGCGCTCGATAGACCCAAAGGGGGCACGGTGAATCATAATCGGGCGTTGGCGAGTGCCATCTTCTGCCACATACTCCAAATCAAATCGTTCTGGCAAGTTGTAATCCACCTGTACCGTTCCTAACTGCCATTCCCTGTCCAGGAGATCCTGGAAGATAAAGTCCAGTTTCGGGCCATAAAATGCCGCTTCCCCTAGTGCTTCAGAGGATTCCATGCCCAAGGTATCCACAGCACGGCGAATTGCTCCTTGGGCTTTTTCCCAAGCCTGATCGGAACCAATATACTTATCCGAGGCCGGGTCACGGAAACTCAACCGTGCTTTAAAGTTCTTCATTTGCAGAGTTTTGAACACTGATAGGATTAAATCCACCACATTGATGAATTCCTGATCCAACTGATCTGGCATCACAAATAGGTGAGAATCATCCACCGTGAAACCACGCACCCTGGTCAACCCCCCCAGTTCCCCAGATTGCTCATAGCGATACACTGTACCAAATTCTGCCAAGCGCATGGGCAATTCCCGGTAGGAGCGCAATTCACTCTTATAAATTTGGATATGGAAGGGGCAATTCATCGGCTTTAGGACAAATCCTTGTTCTGCGGCTGCTGCTTCCTCATCCTCAGCCATCATCGGGAACATATCCTCTTTATAGTTCTGCCAGTGACCGGATACCTTAAACAAGTCCACTCGACCAATATGGGGTGTCTCCACTGGTAGATAACCTCGTTTAAGCTGTTCTTGCGTGAGGAAATCTTTCAAAAGGGTACGCAAAACCGTTCCTTTCGGGGTCCACAGGGGTAATCCTGGTCCCACCGGGTCAGAAAAAATAAACAGTCCCAGTTCCTTACCCAGCTTACGGTGATCCCGTTTCAGGGCTTCTTGCTTACGGCGCTTATATTCCTGTAGTTGCTCTGGGTTTTCCCAAGCTGTACCATAAATGCGCTGGAGTTGAGTATTACTCGCATCCCCTCGCCAGTAAGCCCCAGCCACACTTTCCAATTCAATAGCCTTCGGGTTGATTTCACTGGTATTTTCCAAATGGGGACCAGCACACAAATCCCACCACTCATCCCCCAGGTGGTAAATCGAGATCGGGTCTTCTAAATCTGCCAAAATTTCCAGTTTATAGGATTCACCCAGTTCCTTGATCCGCCGTTGAGCTTCTTCCCGTGGCACCTCTTCCCGAATTACCGGAAGCTTCCGCTTAATGATTTTGACCATTTCCTTTTGGATTTTCTTCAGGTCTTGCTCAGTAAACGGTTCTGGCTGATCAAAATCATAATAAAAACCATTTTCAATCCAAGGACCGATAGTCACCTGAGCCTTCGGAAATAGCTTCTGGACGGCCATCGCCATCACATGGGAGGTCGTATGACGGAGCCTTTTTAGGGTATCGGATTCGCTAGTACGGGGCAAATGAATTTTTTCAGGCTGTTCGGAGGGTTCTGAGTTAACCATCGGTGAATGTTCTATGGAATTGAGTAACGCGCTATGACCGTAACACCAATTTTGTGCTATCCCTCTATGATACAAAGCTTAGTTTTTCGCAAAGTACATGTTTCTGGTGTAGTACTCTCTCAATTTAGTTTTGAGGGTGAGGGCAAGGGGTTAGGGGTTACGGGTTGGCTTAATGGTTTTGGTACTTAATTGATAGCACAAATGCATAGTACAAGCGTGCCTAATTGGCCAAGGTCTATTTTAGATCATGTCAGGATAATTACCCTTAATCAAAATCTGCCCCATTTAACCATCTGGCCATCAATCGTCTTTATGATGGGTATTCAACCGGACTTGAGCTTACCCCTCAATGTAAGCATTCAGCTATCAGCTTTCAGGGATCAGCTATCAGCTATCAGCTAATGGGTCCGATGCGTCGAAGCCTGTGCCACGCTACAGATGGTGCTTTTGAATAAGCGATGCCTCAGGTGCGACCCGTGGCGAATTTAATTACGGGTCAAACGCACCATTACGGTCTTGGGGAGGCAGCCCGGTCTTGGGGAGGCAGCCCGGTCTTGGGGGTCTCCCCGGAGACGAAACCTTAGATAGTGGAGCCTTTATAGTTAGCAGGTTATGCAGAAAAGGGTTAAATATTTGTTAATAAGGCTCCACTATCTTACGGTAACTTCAAACCATGACCGCGCTGCCGTGGTTCCCCCCACTCGCTATTGCCGTGGTTTCCCCCATGAGCGCTTTGCATCAAGAAAACAGGTAACCATTCCAATAATGCTGAGTTACGTCTGCTAACGGCTGACCGCTGACGGCTGACCGCACCTCAAGTAGCATCTCAAGTAGCGCATATGCTTACCCCTCAATTGAATTTTGAGGGAGTAGTAGTGTTCTAAAAGTGTTAAGGGTTATGTCACAAATTGTAAAAAAATGTAAATATAATTAAGGTAGACTATGAAAAAATAAACCCTTTTAATATCATGGATCAACCCCAGCCATCAACACCGGAGTTACTGAAAACCATATTGGAACCGCTACTAGTAGATTTTGACTACTGGTTTGAGCGATCGCTTTCGTTGTTAGAAACTGAAGATATCACCTTTTTGACCACGGAGGAACAATCTGAGCTACTCAAGCGGGTAAAGCAAGCCCAGAAGGAGGTAAATACAGCTAAAATGCTTTTTGACGCCACTAATGGTCAAGTAGGAGTTGAACTTTCTACCATGATGCCATGGCACCAATTAGTGAGAGAATGTTGGGGAGTGGCAATCCGGTTGCGATCATTGGCATCCGGTGCATCCGAGTCAGCGGCCTCAGGGAATGACTAATCTTGACGCACCTAGATTCAGGAAATGATTGAGGAAATAGTGGACTACGTTTTGTTAAGGTTAACTAACCACCTATAAAAAGCCGTTTTTTATCCCTGAGCAAGACAAGGAGTTAAAGACCAACTATTTGGTCGGGAGGACAATACGATGTTACACCTAATTTATCTAATTGCCTTTACTGTTATAGCATTTTTAGCGATTGGGAATTTAATTCGTAACCTATTAAGTTTGAGTTTTGATTCCCAGCGTTCTTTCTCAGCATCGGGAAAATCACCCGCCCAATGGGGTCGGAATCAAGTGAATGCCAATCCATCTCCTGCTAAGTCAGTACCGCACCCGGAACTGCTTGATGATAGTGGCAACCCTATCAATGAACCGCTGTTAGTGATGCGGTCAATGACCGTTGAAGACGCTCGCCAACAGTTAGACGCTATATACAATTCTTCTCCCGGTAACAGCAAGGGGAAGACAGAAGAAAACCAGTAGACATCTCCAAAAATTAACCTCAAACCCTTGTAATGCCTGGGTCAAAACCGATTTTATGGAGATGTCTAGTAGTCTATTGATTTCACGTTAGGGCTAGACAAAGGGAAAGGGGATAACCAAAACTATTTCCCCTGACCGAATTCGTGGGTGGAAAAACTATAGCGCTGCGCCCAGGCAATAGGGAATAGGGAATAGCGATGCAGCGCTGAATCCATTTTCCTTGACGAACACCATTCAATGATAAGTATTAAACCGGACTAGATCTGATTTATTTGCCATAGGCAAACCAACTTGCATTAGCACTGTAAACCCGCGTGTCTCCCCAGGTTTCCAATACATACTGAAACCCCTCTCGGTTGACATCAGTGACATCAACTTTTAATCGGAGATTTTCATCATTATCACTATCGATGTCGTTTAAAGCAATATAAACCACAGGCTCGGAAGAAAAGTTGGTATTAAACTTTTGCTCACCTGATATTCTTCGTCTGCCATCACCCTTTGATAAATTCCCTTCCCTAACAGAAATCTCTCCACTCTCCAGTTTAATCTGTGAATTAGCCACTTCTTCGATACTGCGAGAGATAGTAATCAGCTGATTACTATCTTGAGTTAAGTTATTTATCCGTTCAACTATATCTCCCAAGGCTACTGGGTCTGATTCTAGAAGAGCATTAAGTTTTTTCTCTATAGTAGAAGCGTTGATATCTAAGCTTTGTACCTTACTATTTAGATAGTGAGCTTGTTTTTGATAGTCTTGAGTTTGGGCTTTGATAGTTTGAGTTTGTTGCTGAAGAACTTGCAGATCAACTCGGTTATCAAATAGAGAATTGTTTATACGTTTGTTGAGTTTCTTAAGTTGTTCTTCTTGATCTTTGATATGTCCTTTTACCGAACTATCAACAAGACTAGACATAACTACAAAACCACTGACGGTGGTCAATAGGGTAGTGAAAACCAACAAGGCAATCACGAGGTGAAATTGTGTTCTGAATTCCTTCCTGAGTTCCTCAGCTATTTTTGGGGAAAATAGTTGTAATTCTGTATAAATTAAAGCTCTGATATCTGTAGAGCGCTTATCCAGATAACTTCGGTAGGTATCTAGTTCTTTCTTGAGATCATCTCGTTCGCTTCTTAGGCGATCGATAGTTTTTTTAAGTATGTCAAAATCATTCATAGTAACCAACTGGCTAAACACCGACAATTCCTTAGATAGTTTAGATAATAATCAACTATCTCCATTATTTCGACAAGCCCGCCAAATACCCTATGGGCTGTTATAGCTGAAATTGCTCTATTCGCCAACTACAGAGCCTGATCGGATGGCAGCCAGGATAATCCATGGTGAACAGTAAATGGTGATAGGTAGGGGTTTGGCACAATTCTCTCTTACCCATTACCCATTACCCATTACCCATTACCCATTACCCATTACCCATTACCCATTACCCATTACCCATTACCCATTACCTACTATAGCGCTAGTTGCTCTAATCATTGAAGTTAAATAATGCTTCGGGAGACCGGTAGCTGGGGGGATTCCGCAGATCTAAATCTAAATTTAGAAATTTTATAATCAATTGAGACGATCAGCATCAGCCAAAGGATTCCAGACTTAATGCTCATGGTGAGGGGCGTTACGTACCTTCCTGATTGTATAGGGCAAAACCCCTACCAGCAGAGCAAAGGCTTCATCTGGCAGTTGGGCAATAGTGTTGGCATCAAAACCAAATCCCTCAAACTGTTCAAGAATCTGTTGGGTTCGTTGTATAGGACTTGGATATTCTGTAATTTGTTTAGTCAGTCGAATCCATTGCCGCCGAATCAAATAAGCACGCCGTCGCTCTTCAGCTGATTCTGGAGAAACCAATGATAGATTGCCCACTGGGACTACTCCCTGACAATCAAGATCAAATATTCCTCCTACAGCCGAACCTGGTCCTGCGAATTCTGCATGGTAGTGCTTATATATGATTAGGCCATTGCGACGCCTACTATTAACAATTAACAATTGTTTATCCCGAAATTGCGAGAGAATTTCTGATGGCTGTGAGTCTCTCATCTGATTCTTGCAGAGGTTCAGGCTTTCCTGGTTCATGCCACTTAGGGGTTGAGGATTGGCGAGACCCTGGTTGTGAGCAACCACCTCCTTTGGGTAAAGAGCTATCTGGTAATAGTGTTGGTATTCACTCTCCATCTGAAACTATATGGCGTAATATCTTAGAGCAGGTAAGCACCCAAGCTAAAAGCCCCGATCCGCTTTCCTTAAAATAGCTGTAAATTTTTGAAAATACACAAAACGGAGAGTCAAGTCTTGTTCAACTACCATTTCCAACTATAAACTTGGGTTTAACCTAAGTTACTAGTTATCAAAAAACACCTCAAAATGGCTTCAAGACACCAAAACTTTGTATGGCTAGATCCTAAATTCTAGATTATTGGTATCAATAGCTACAATTTATTGGTATAAAGCAACTTTTGTGGTTTACTAGGGTAGATCTCATGGGATTTACAAGTAGACCGTAGCACAAATAAACTAAATTTCGATCCGGGCAAGGTCTTCAAAAACCAATTTTCTTGAAAACTTTATCAATAACCCCATTTTTGTTCTGTTACAAAAAAGATACTCTGCTACAGATAGTCAGCAGCCAAAATGTTGTATTACATATTTTGTTTGTTTTGTCAATGTGATAAATCACCAAATGTATGTGTTATTGGTCAGCTTGATAACTCCATTATGACGAAATTCAGCCTACTAAGACAGACTCTGACCCGGTGAACTAAGACCAGCAGGATTAATCTGCTTGTGTAAGAGCAAGCGTTTGGGAAGCCTAAGCAATCCTCCGGTATAGCTTGGTTCTACCCGATGCAGTTCATATCCCCTCTTGAGATAAAGTTGCCTGGCCTGATAATTGTTTTCCAAAACATGCAAGTAGAGGTCTTGAAAGCCCCATTCTAGGGCAGTTTGCTCACAAGCCAAGAGCAAATTTTCTCCGACTCCTTGCCGCCGACAAGACTTTCTGACAGCCAGATTGGAGAGGTAAAGATGTTGGCAGTTGGGCTTTGGCCAGCAATAGCGAGAACGGAGTGTTAGCTCTACAGTACCAGCTAGCATCTCACTGGTACCAGCAGAACCGGAAACGGTAGTGACGGCGACTAAACACAGGTAATGGGGTAAACTAGATCGCAGTCTGTGGCGCAAATCTTCGTAAATACCCAGTCTTAATAGAGGGTGAACCCAGCTGATCAGCCCTTTTTGAGGGTGAAAGCTATCTGCAAGAATATCTGCTAGAGTGCTGATATCCTCAAATTGAGCATCACGTATAGTGACTTGAGATATACCACCAGCCAAGGTATCTTGACCAGTAGGGACAGATTTATGAAGGGTTAAGAAAGAAAAGCAGGAATCCACAACTACAAAATTATTTGGGAATGGTAAACTCTAACTAAAGTATGTAGACTATACGCCGAAGGGGTTCTAATTTACCCCTTAGCTTCCCGTAGATTGAAGGGAGCAGAAGGTATATGGCTAAGCACTTTGAATCAGGTATGAGCAATTGAGCTCGAAACTATTTACCCCATTTCAGGTCAGGTAAATAGTAAGGTAAATAGGAGACATTAAACGTTATACTTAATAATTAATACCTTTTTGACCAGTTTGAGCAAAATCGGCTGACGGGATTAGCTTAAGTCATTCCCGACCACCTTCAACTAGAAATTCTTCAACGTCAGGTAGTTCACATTATTCTATCGCTATTGAAACATGACGAATCATAAGACTGACTGGACCCCAATCATTAAGAAATTTGTGGCGATAGTAGGCAAAAATGGTGTGGTTCAACGTCGTGAAGAATTGTTGACCTATGAATGTGATGGTCTGGCCAGCTATCGCCAACGACCAGCGGTAGTAGTGCTACCACGAACTACCGAACAAGTCTCAGAGGTGCTTAAGATATGCGATCGCTATTCTATCCCTTGGGTGGCACGGGGGGCTGGCACAGGATTATCCGGTGGTGCTCTACCTATAGAAGATGGTGTGTTGATTGTCACTGCCCTCATGAAGGGTATCCTGGACATTGACCTGGAAAATCAGCGAATCGTAGTACAACCGGGCTTAATCAACAACTGGGTGACCCAAGCAGTCAGTGGTGCGGGTTTCTATTATGCCCCTGATCCCTCCAGTCAAATTATTTGTTCCATTGGTGGCAATGTGGCTGAGAACTCTGGTGGTGTCCATTGCCTCAAATATGGCGTGACCACTAATCACGTCATGGGATTAAAATTGGTTCTTCCTGACGGTTCAATCGTGGATGTAGGGGGATCAGTTCAAGAAATGCCTGGTTACGACCTAACTGGCTTATTTGTTGGTTCCGAAGGCACCTTGGGGATCGCTACAGAAATTACGCTGCGCATCCTCAAGAGACCAGAATCAATTTGTGTCCTCCTAGCGGACTTTACTAGCATTGAAGCTGCTGGTACTGCGGTTACTGACATTATTGGTGCTGGAATCATTCCTGCGGGTATGGAAATGATGGATAATCTCAGCATCAATGCGGTAGAGGACATAGTGGCAACAGGTTGTTATCCGAGGGATGCTGGAGCAATATTGCTCGTAGAACTGGATGGCTTAAAGGTAGAAGTGGACACTAATAAACAGCGGGTTGCCCAACTGTGTAAACAGAATGGGGCAAGAAATATCACTACGGCTAGTGACGAAGAAACCCGCCTGAAATTATGGAAAGGTCGCAAGGCTGCTTTTGCTGCGGCAGGGAAGATCAGTCCCAATTATTTCGTCCAAGATGGGGTGATTCCTCGCACTGAGTTAGCCGGGGTTTTGAGGGAGATTGAGGCATTAAGCGAGAAATCTGGGTACACAATAGCTAACGTATTCCATGCGGGTGATGGAAATCTACACCCCCTAATCTTGTACGATGAAAAGGTGCCTGGGGCATTAGAAGAGGTAGAAAATGTTGGTGGCGAAATCCTCAAACTCTGTGTGAAAGCAGGGGGTAGTATATCTGGGGAACATGGGATTGGTGCGGATAAGAACTGTTTTATGCCAGATATGTTCACTAAGGTGGACTTGGAAACGATGAAATGGGTTAATCAGGTATTCAATCCCAAGGGTTTAGCCAATCCAGGCAAGGTATTTCCGACACCCCGGACTTGTGGAGAGGCAGCAAATGCCAGAAAAATCAAGGAATTTGAGTCTATCGAGCGTTTTTAAACCAAGTTTTGTGAGTTCGACATGAGCCTTCGTTCCTTATCCAGGACTCAGGAGCTTCGAGTTAGGTTGAGATTAGGCAAAAAAATTACCTTTTGCCTTTTGCCTTTTGCCTTTTGCGGTTCCCAGTCAGTCGCTGATTTTCTTGCCAAGCCACAAAGGCAATTCCCCACAAAAAACTCAAACTGACGACTAATCCTGAAGGATTACCAAGACTGATTAACAGCAAGACGAAAAAAAAACTCCCAACTTGAGCTGTTTGCTGGAGTAGGGAATTCAATCCAGCTTTGGCTTCCTGCTCCAAAGTAATTTTGTTACGGCTTAACTTCATTCTAAAACCAAGAAGGAAAATACCTCAACCGATTTAAAAATGTTATAATTAAAAGTTTAATGAGATTAAAAATTATTGAAATGTGCCCACAAACGACCAATTATGCGACCAGCAATCAGGATCCAGAGCAAAAAATTAGCGGCACCGATGATTAAGCTGGCATAAAATTGGACACCAATGGTACTATCTAGACAAACACTAAAATCTAAGAAGGTGTTGGAGAGAATTAACTGCCCGATTAAACTAGGAATGTAGAGGATTACAAGCAGAGCGATCGCATCCTGAAAGCTCAGGTATACACTTCTCCACATATGCCCTAGTAAAGCTTTACCAAGCTTATCCACAGAAGTCCATATATTTTGCATCAGTTTCTTGGAAGCACAAATGTGATCTGGCAGGTTTTGACACTAAGCCAGTATTCATTTCCACCGAACCGAGATCCGGATACTGATGTATGGTGGTTTGTTGAAGGTTGAGCGTGGTTTCCACCCCAGTTGCTGATCTGAGTCCCCATCTCCCCATTTCCCCATCTCCCCACACTTCCCACACTCTCTCTGCCCTTTCCATACTCCCAACTCCAAGGGCGAGGTATCTCACCCAATAGAGAACTGCTATAAGGTATGAGTCCCCTGTTGCGGTTCGGTGTCGGCTGGATTAATCTAGAAGCATCATTTCCCGGTAGTCTAGATGTCTACTAAATCGAAAATTCATCCGAGATCTACCCAAGTCAGTGACTGGTCAATTGAGCAGTTGCCCGGATTAAGTATTCAAGATCAATCAAAACTCAAAGCATTGGGGATTACCACCACTAGGGAGTTGCTCGAAAAGGCAAGCACTGGCCAAGCTAAACAAGCGCTAGCTAACCAGTTAAAGGTTAAGACTCAGTACGTCAATAAATGGGTCGCCCTAGCAGATTTAGCCCGTATCCCTAGCATTGGCTGCCAATATTGTGGACTAGTGTTACATGCAGGAATATGCTCTTTAACCCAACTAGCTCAGACTCCCCCTCACCGCTTGCACCAAAATATTTTACGCCTACAGGTAGCAACCATGCAGCGCCGAGACCTTTGCCCTGGTGTTGATCAGGTGGCACGATGGACTAAACAAGCACGAGATTTAGTTCGTCATTGGTAATTTTTAATTTTTAATGGTCAATTGGCATTTTCAATTTGTGATTTTCAGGGATTCCTACTCTATTCCTTCACCAACACTCCATTGAGGAAAATATCAGCAATGCCTTCTGCCATTTCTTGAATCTCTTTGGGGGAGGCATCTGAATCGAGGATGGTATTGTGACTGAAACCAGCAACGGCAAACATGCCCAAGAACACCTGAGCCAAAATATTAGGGTTCATAGGGCGATAAATGCCTCGCTCAATGGCGGTTTCAAAAAAGGCTTCAGCCACATCCGTCATTTTAATAATTACTTCTGACTGAATGCGATCGCGCAATTCTGGGTGGAATTGGGCTTCCATAAAGCATACTCGCATCAGATCCGCATTCTCACCCATACGCATCATTCGCCGCCGCATCATCTGTGCTACTGCTTTATAGCTGCCCATTTCACTGAGTTCCGTGAGCAAATCGGTGAGAATGTCTACCCAACCCTGGGTGGCGACTTCTATCAGAATTGCCTTTTTGTTTTCAAAATGACGAAATAGGGTACCTTCAGCGACCCCAGCAGTACTGGCTAACTCCCTGGTGGTTGTCCCGTTATAACCTCGACTGGCAAACAAACGTCGTGCTGCTCTCAGGATACGTTGCCTGGTCTCTGTCTCTGACTGAGTTGGCTGATTAATTATTCCCATGGGTGTCAAAATGAAACTTGTAGCGCTATTATCCAAATTGTCCAACACTTCACCCCATAATTGTCAAATTTGAGACAGAGTTGGCTTGAGCTTCTAGTAGTAGGTGATGGTAATCATGCCTTGATTGTGACCAAAAATTTGGGTTTCAAGCTGGCCTTTGGCCACGCTACTTGAGGTGCCCATAAACGGGCGATTTTTCCGGAATTTGTCAAGGCAAAGGTTTATAATACAATAATTGTGTAGAAAGCGCACAGGTAGGATTCGTCGGTACTACCTGATTCAATAACGACAATTACGGGCAGGATGCCCGTTCCACGCAAAATGCTAGTACACGAGGCGCGAAAAACCTCGCCGGTGCGCTTTCCGTTCTCCGTAGGAGACGCTTCGCGAACGGCTAATTAAATTCGCCACGGGTCGCACCGCTAAAACGCATGGGTCTTAACGGATACCGAAAACCAGTAAAGTAGCAAATTCAAAATATATAACGTACCGTGGGGCACACGGGAACGAGGGAAGGGAGAAACAGTTATATTAGACACTCCTAGTACCTAGCGCTTAGGGAGATAAGCCCACTGGGATTAGTTAAGTTAGGCTTGATGCTTGGTTGCTGATTGAACGGGTATTTGGCTTGAATATTGCCTTTCAGGATAGCTAATTTTAAGGCGTGTCGTAGAACTAAGAATCCCCGTTCTTACTTCGGCGGGGAGTGTCAAACACTTGATGAAGAGACGCTAGCTTATTAGTTGTTAACCTCACGCCGCCTAAAGGCGGTACCACTAAATCCCACCCTAGAAAGCGGTGGGCGTTGTGGGAGAGTTCTGTAAGTTCGTTACTGCCACCCTTGTATGATTAAACAGAATGGATTGGTCGTGTTTCTCCAGCGTGTTGCTGATCACTTAAGACCACTTCGGTGCTTATTCAAGACAGGATCTATCAAGTCCCTATCGATTTTATCTTATCTGGGGGCAGCAATCCTAATCTGGGGAACATGCTCGACTATCGCATTAGCCCGTACTGAAACCCCAGCATCACCCTCAACCTCAATCCAACCCTATCTAGACCGGGTGATCGAACGGGTAACTGAGTTTACCCTGGATAATGGCATGAAGTTCATTGTCCTAGAAAACCACGAAGCACCAGTAGTTTCTCTTTTTACTTATGCCGATGTAGGGGGTGTGGATGAACCGGATGGCAAAACCGGTGTGGCTCACTTCTTAGAACATTTAGCGTTTAAAGGTACCACCCGGATTGGTACTACCAACTATGAGGCAGAAAAAATTCTGCTAGACAAGTTGGACGAGTTGAAGAAACAAATTAAAGAATATCAAGCCACTGGGAATGAGGCAGAGGTGGCTAAGTTAAAGGAAGAGTTTGCCGAAGTCGAAGCTGAGGCGGCTAAGTATGTCCAGCAAAATGAGTTGGGTCAGATTATTGAGCAATCAGGAGGCGTGGGCTTGAATGCCGCAACGTCTACGGATTATACGGTGTACTTCTACAGCTTGCCATCGAACAAATTAGAGCTGTGGATGTCCCTAGAGTCAGAACGCTTCCTTGAGCCGGTATTTCGAGAATTTTATAAGGAACAAGAGGTAATCCTCGAAGAGCGTCGTCTGCGCACTGATAACTCTCCGATCGGTCAAATGATTGAGGCGTTCTTGGATACTGCCTATACCAAGCACCCTTATCGGCGTCCGGTGATTGGCTACAACAAAGACATTCGCAATCTTACTCGCCAAGATGTTCAGGAGTTTTTTGACACTTACTATAGTCCGAATAACTTAACTGTAGCTATTGCGGGAGATGTGGATCCAAAGCAGGTGAAACGGCTAGCTAAAGTCTACTTTGGACGCTACAACCATCAAAAGGAAATTCCTAAAGTCACTACGGTAGAACCACCACAGTCCGAAACCAAGGAAGTTACCTTGAAATTACCCTCCCAACCCTGGTATTTGGAAGGATACCATCGACCAGGGATTACCCATCCTGACCATGTGGTTTATGAAATTATGGGCAATTTGCTGAGTGATGGTCGAACCTCTCGCCTATATAAGTCTTTGGTAGAAGGGAAACAAGTAGCCCTATCGGCGGCAGGGTTTAGTGGCTTTCCTGGTGATAAATATCCTAATTTAATGTTGTTCTATGCCCTCACTGCACCAGGACACACGGTAGAAGAGGTGGCAAGTGCATTGGCAGAAGACATTGAAAAGCTCAAAACTGAACTAGTTTCACCCCAAGAATTGGAACGGGTAAAAACTCAGGCAAGGGCTAGCCTATTGCGATCGCTTGATTCCAATATGGGTATGGCCAGAAATTTGGCAACCTATGAGGTCAAAACCGGTGATTGGCGTAACTTGTTCAAGGAAATAGAAGATATAGAGGCAGTGAGTGCAGCAGACATTCAGCGAGTGGCTCAGGCAACTTTTCGACCAGAAAACCGCACGATTGGACGGATTTTACCAATTGAGTAGCTAAACGCTTCAAGGTTGCTCTCAGTTGAAGGTTGAAGGTGAGAAGGTTGAAGGTGAGAAGGTTGAAGGTTGAATGTTGTTTCGTTGTTCATGCCCAGGGATCTGATGTAGGGTAGGTGGTTTGGTTGAAGGGTAAAGTGTATAATCGGCAACCGGCAACCGCTTAACCTTGGCCTATTGGCCACGCTACGCGAACAACTGGTTAACTTTCAACCTTCAACCTCCTAACCTTGGCCTATTGGCCACGCTACGCGAACAACCTTCAACCTCCTAACCTTGGCCTATTGGCCACGCTACGCGAACAACCTTCAACCTCCTAACCTTCAACCTCCTAACCTTAAACCTGGTAACCACCAACTATTGATCGCATTACCCATGACTAATGACCAATGACCAATCTAAAATCGAAAAGCCAAAATCCCAAATACCTGAAATGGATCGGGCTACTGGTAGTGACAATGCTAGTGGTAGTGCTTGTGTCTCGTCTACCAGCAATAGCTGATACCCCACGCCATTACGATGAATTAGAGTTTGACCCGTTACCACCAATTCAGCTACCGGACTACACTCGCTATCAGTTAGACAATGGGATGGTGGTCTATTTGATGGAAGACCATGAACTGCCTTTGGTGAGTGGTACCGCAATGATTCGCACCGGCGATCGCCTTGAGCCTGCTGACAAAATTGGCTTAGCGACTATGGCGGGAGTTGTGATGCGTACTGGGGGTACCACTGAACACTCAGGCAATGAGTTAAATGTGCTGTTAGAAGAAAAGGCAGCTTCGGTGGAAACTAGTATTGACACTAGTTCTGGCAGTGCGAGTTTTAGTGCTTTGAGCGAAGATTTGGACTTGGTCTTTGATTTGTTTGCTGAAGTTATTCAAAAGCCTGCCTTTGCTCGATCTAAGCTGGCTCTAGCTAAACAGCAACTAGCGGGACAAATTGCCCGCCGCAATGATGATCCCGGTGATATTGCTTCTCGTGAATTTACGAAACTGATCTACGGTGACACTAGCCCCTATGCCCGCACGATAGAGTATGAGCATCTAGACAATATCTCTCGTAATGATTTAATCACTTTCTCACAGAGGTATGTATATCCAGAAAATATGATACTGGGTATTGTGGGGGATTTTGACTCCGAAAAAATGCGATCGCTAATTGAGGAGAAATTTGGTAGCTGGAAATCTGCCTCTGCGCCAGCACAGCCAAACGTTCCACAAGCATCCCAGGCTCAGTTAGGGGGTATATTTTTTGTGGATCAACCTCAACTGACCCAAAGTAATATTCAAATGGGACATATCGGGGGCAAACTCAATAGCCCTGACTACGCCGCCCTTTCTGTGTTAAATGAGGTGATGAATGGATTTGGGGGCAGACTATTTAACGAAGTGCGATCGCGTCAAGGTCTAGCTTACTCGGTCTACGGGGTTTGGAGTGTTCGCTATGACTATCCGGGTTTGTTTATTGCTGGGGGACAAACTCGCTCTGAAACCACGGTACCCTTTATTAAATCTGTTCTAGATGAAATCCAGAAATTGCGCACTAGTCCGATTAGCTCAGAAGAATTGGCTAAGGCAAAAGAAAGCGTTCTCAACTCCTTTGTGTTTAATTTCCAGAAGCCAGAGCAAACCCTATCTCGGCTGATGCGCTATGAATACTACGGCTACCCAGAGGATTTCATCTTCCGTTATCAAAAGGGAGTCACAGCTACTACGATTGATGATATACAGCGGGTTGCTGAAAAGTATCTCAAACCTGATCAGATTGTTACCGTAGTTGTGGGCAATGCTTCCCAAATCGAACCAGCCCTGACTAGCCTTTCCCAGGACGTCACCGTGTTAGATATTACGATTCCAAAACCAAAAAACAGTTAGCTGTCCGGCAAAATTCATCCCACACCTATGCTACGCATAGGTGTGGGATGAATTTTGCACAGGGTATTAATAAAATTGCTATAATATATTTTACTGATAAACAAAGCCGTTCGCGTAGCGTGGCCTACGGCCTTAAATGCTGGTTTGTCAGCCACCTACGTTCCTAAAAAACAGAACTTATTGTATTGTTCCGGCGCGGAGGGGCATCCCGGAGACGAAACCTTAGAAGAGTGGAGCCTTAATCATAAAGTTTTAACCCTTTTATGCATAGCCGACTAACCATAAAGGCTCCACTCTTCTTGCGGTAACTTCTGACCGTGTCGTTAATAAAGTAACCCGTGTATCCTAAGCGATGGCTGGAGTTGGTAAGAAGCCCACACTGTAATCTTGGCCAAAGGCCACGCTACGCGAACGATGAGCGTGTGGGAGTATGTCACTTAATCAATGGCAAATTGTTAATGGTTAATGGTTAATTAAGAAAAAATCCGAAAAAATCGATTCACCATTTGCCACATACAATTTGCCCTTTGCTATTCTCAATGCGCATTCTATTCCTACATCCCAATTTCCCTGCCCAGTTTCGCCACATAGCAACTGCTTTAGCTAAAGATAACCGCAACCAGGTTGTCTTTGGAACCAGGCGCAAGGAAGGGCAACTGCCTGGAGTTGTCAAAGCTCTTTACAATAACTCTAGGGAAGTACGTCCAGAAACTCACCACTATGTTAGACCATTAGAAAATGCTGTACTTCAAGGTCAAGCTGTCTATCGCTTAGCCAATCAGCTCAAGGCTAAGGGATTTGTTCCTGATGTGGTCTATGGTCATTCGGGTTGGGGACCAACGTTATTTATCAAAGACGCTTTCCCCCAAGCTACATTACTGTGCTACTTCGAGTGGTTTTATCATGCCCATGGCACAGATGCTGATTTTGATCTATCCGAGCCCTTAAACGCTGATGATGAAGCCCGGATTCGGATGAAAAATGCCCCGATTTTGTTAGACCTAGCCAGTTGCGATCGCGGATTGTCTCCCACTTACTGGCAGCGCCAGCAATTTCCAGCGGACTTCCACAGCAGAATTACCGTGCGTCATGATGGGGTGGACACCGAGTTCTTTAAACCCAATCCAGGGGCAAAGTTAGTACTAAAACAGATAAACTTAGATTTGTCTGAGGTGGAAGAACTAGTCACTTATGTGGCACGGGGCATGGAACCTTATCGAGGTTTTCCCCAATTGATCGAAGCAATCGGTATCCTTCAGCAGCGACGTCCTAAGTGTCATGCTGTGATTGTCGGGGAAAATCGGGTGGCTTATGGTAAAACCCTACCTGATGGTAAAACTTACAAAGACTTGATGTTAGAAAAAGTACCCCTTGACCTAGACAGAGTCCACTTTACTGGTTTACTTCCTTACTCAGAATACTTACAAGTTCTTCAAGCTTCCTCTGTTCATATTTATCTTACCCGTCCTTTTGTTCTGTCTTGGTCGATGCTAGAATCCCTTTCTACAGGTTGTTTGGTAGTAGCGTCTGATACTCCCCCAGTGACAGAGGTGATTGAAGATGGGATTAATGGTTTGTTAGTAGACTTTTTCTCGCCAGAGGAAATTGCCGATCGGGTTGAGGAAGCTCTCGACCACCCAGAACAGATGGCTGCTATTCGCGCTAAGGCCAGGGAAACTATTCAACAGGGTTATGATTTAAATCAGTTATTATCCCAGCATTTGCAGTGGATACGAGAAAGTCAGTTTAAGGTTGAAGGTTGAAGGTTGAAGGTTAAAGGTTAGAAGGTTAGAAGGTTGAAGGTTGAAGGTTGAAGGTTGTTCGCGAAGCGTGGCCAATAGGCCAAGGTTAGAAGGTTTAAGGTTAGAAGGTTTAAGGTTAGAAGGTTTAAGGTTAGAAGGTTTAAGGTTAGAAGGTTTAAGGTTAGAAGGTTTAAGACTTTCAACGACCCAGCTTCTGGCGCACACGAGCTACAAACATATCGACCTCTGGTAACTTCAACTGAGTTGCTAACAAACCAAACACACCTAAGCCTACCAATCCAGCTAAACTCAATTGCAGCAACTGCACCCAAATAATACTGGTTTCTAATACTTGCTCACACCCCCAACTGACTCCCCAACTTACGGCACCAGCGATTACACTACTGACAGCTAAACCTAGAATTGGCAAGATCCACTCTTGCCAAGGTAAGCCATTTAGCCTGCGGTTTAATAGCCATAACAGCACGACCATGGAAAAGGCATTCACACCAATGGTGGCAAATACTATACCGGGTGTGCCAAAGGCATCGATTAGAAAATAATCTAGTACAGCATTGAGAATAATATTAATCACACTCAGACGAAAGGGTGTCTGTCCATCTCCTAAACCATAAAATACCCGCACTAGCACATCCCGTCCCAAGTAGACAAACATGCCCATCCCATAAGCCATGAGCACTGATGCTACTAACCGAGAGGCATTAGCATCAAAGGCTTGACGCTGATACACTACCTGCACGATGGGCATGGCTAAGGTCACCATCAATGCACTTAACGGTAACATTGTCAAGGCAGTGAGCAGAATTCCCTGGCGAATCCGTTGCTTGAGTTCTGGCCAATTTTCGGGAGCGGCTAGTCGGGAAAATACTGGCAGTAGGGGCACTAGAATGACATTGGAGATAATACCTAGGGGGGTATTCACTAAAAGATTGGCATAGTTTAAGCTAGCAGCAGCGGCATCGGCTTGGGGCAGAAAGGAGGCAAAGAATAAGTCGGTGTAGACATTAATATGTAGCATCCCAGAGGAAAAGGTGGCAGGAGCCATGACCTGCATCACGTCTTTGACTCCAGGGATACCCCAGTTAAATCGTAGGCGTATTTTACCTAGGCCACTGCGCCACTGAGCGATTTGCTGCACTATCCATTGAAGAGTTGCTCCAGCAAGGGTACCCCCAGCTAAGACAATCCCACCGATCATGGCAAATTCGGGATTACTAATTTCTTTGCCCAACTGTAGGGCTAATATTCCTAAGCCAACAATGACGGTGATGCTGGAAAATAAGGGACTGACGGCGGGTAGCCAGTATTGATCGCTAGCATTGAGGGTACCAAAGCCAATGCCAATTAATCCGGCTAGCACTGCCATGGGTGCCATAATCTGTAATTGCCGGATTGCGATCGCTCTTACTTCTAACCCTTCTGGGGTATCCTGAAACCCTGGTGCTAGAATATCAATTAAGAGCGGAGCAAATAGCACTAGAGCAATGGTTACCAGTAACAGGATGCACGCGACTAAGGTAGTTACTGTTTCCACCAGCCGTGGGGCTTCTGATTTATCTCGTTTAGCGAGAACACTAACTAAGGCGCTATGAAACGGTCCGTTAATGCCACCGAGGAGGATTAATAAAAACCCGGGGATCACGTAAGCATAGCTGTAGGCGTTGATAACCGGACCAACTCCAAAGGCTGCTGCCATGGCTTGTTGGCGGACTAAGCCAAATACTTTACTAATAATGGTGGCTACTGCGACAATCCCGGCAATGCCAGCTAGGGAACGAGTGGTTTTCTGGTTTTCAGACACAAATCGTTAATAAAATTAATAGTTAACGTGCTTATTTTAAGGGATCCCTTGTTGTTGACCCTTGACAGTTGACGGTTGGTAGGGTGTAGCAGCTAGCTTGGTTTTATCTAAGTGCCTTTCAGGGTGTTATCACCCTAGTAAAAAGGTTTGTTATTTCTTTAGATTAAACCATGACTACAGAATTTTTTTATGCTAATTTACCCCTTTTAGAAAACTTCATCGATATTACTGACTCTCGTAATTTTGAATCGGTTCCCAGGGATTGGTATGTTGTGATTAGCGATATTATTGGTTCGACTCAAGCTATCGAATCAGGACGCTACAAAGAGGTTAACCTATTAGGAGCCTGCTCCATTGTCGCTGTTTTAAATATAGCAGGTAATTTAGACATTCCTTTTGTGTTTGGGGGAGATGGAGCAACTCTGTTGATTCCTCCTTCTCTGTTTGCCCCTGCTCGGGAAGCCTTATTAGCCACTAGTCAGCTAGCCAGGGAAGAATTTGGGATGGAATTGCGGGTGGGTGCAGTACCTATGTCTGATGTCAGAGTAAATGATTATGATGTTAAATTAGCGAAGCTCAAGGTATCTGAAAATTATTATCAGGCTATATTTACTGGAGATGGTTTGAGTTATGCTACTGAATTGATTAAACATCCAAATACGAGTAACCTCTACCTTTACCAAAACCCTACTGATAATGCTAAAGCTGATTTTTCTAATTTAGAGTGTCGCTGGCAAGACATTCCAAGTAAATATGGTGAAACGATCAGCTTGATTGTTAAAGCAACGTCTAATCAAGGAGATTTAGCTAATTTAACTTATCGAAAAATTATTGAAAAAATTGACACTATATATGGAAGTGAAGAGCTTTTAAATCCAGTTGATAAAAACTATTTAAATCTAGGGTTTAGTTATCAAAAATTAAGTGCTGAAACTCGGCTGTGCGCCCAGTCGAGTAAGCTAAGCCATAGGATGCTCTATTTTTTAAAAATCTGGTTTGAGAATTTCTTGGGCTGGTTGTTGATGAGGTTGAAAGTGAAATTTCCAGATGGAGACTGGGGAGCCTATAAACGAAATGCGATCGCAGCAACAGATTACAGAAAGTTTGATGATATGTTACGCATGGTGATTGCTGGCAATGAAGCACAACGAAAACAATTAACAGACTATTTAGAAAAGAATTATAAACAAGGTAAATTAGTGTATGGTCTGCATATTTCAGACCGAGCACTGATGACCTGTCTGGTATTTGAGCGCCATGGACGCCAAGTACATTTTGTGGATGGTGCAGACGGAGGCTACGCCGTAGCGGCGAAAGATATGAAGGATAGACTTAAGGAGAATGCTACTGATAGCAAATCCGCTTTTAGAACACCCGTTAATCCAGATGACTAGCCATCAATACAAGTTAGGATAAATCAGATAAATCAGACTAGCATAAGGCAATAGCTATAGCGCTGCGCTAGTTCCCTACTCCCTACTCCCTACTCCCTACTCCCTGTTCCCTGTTCCCTGTTCCCTGTTCCCTGTTCCCTTTGCTATAGCGAATAATTACACTGGCTTAATAGTAATGTCTTGATAGTCGGGATGTCTAAGAATAAAGCATTTTGCGCCAATAGTGATTTGGGCAATCTGGGATGAAAGCTTACATAATCCATCCCTGACTTCTGAATTTGGACAGTGAATGATTAAGCTGTCAGTAGCAGTAACCCACTCTAGCTTACAGAGTTGAGTTAGAGGAATTTCTGTCTTAATTTGGCTTAGTCCTTGACTCAGTTGTTTAAATTTATGTAGCCATTGGGACTCTTGCAAGTTTTTCTCTAGCTTGCTTTTCAATGGGTCTTCTTCTTGATTAGGCATGATATCATGATAGGATTTGTTATTGTGTCAGGAGTCAGGAGTCAGGAGTCAGCAGTCAGCCTGGTTGACTTACAAAAGATCATAGCGTAGGTTGGGTTGAGGCAACGAAACCCAAAACCAGTCAGGCTTTTCTTGGGTTACGCTATCCCTAACCGCTCCCTACGGGATAATCAGCATTTCAAGGGTTTTGTCAGTCAATCAGCAAATTTACTCATCTCCAAAATTTGGTTTGAGTATATAATCACAAAAAAGGCTTACATATTTTTGTAATGTATTTAGTCTTGGGTAATTAGCGATTTTAAATAAAAAAAGGAGAACAAATATGCCAAGAAATGGATGGTATACAGGAGATAGTGATAACGTTACCGATGATGGTAACGTTAATGGCTGGGCAGATTTGTCAGGTCAAGCTTTTGGAAACAGTATTGCAGGTGGTTTGTCCTATAGATTTGGATCTGTTATCAACAACTATGGAACTTGGGGACAGCTTATCTATGCGACTAAAAATGACTTAGCAGCTGAGGACTTATCCAATCCTTCAGGACTTAATGGAAATATGCCAAGTAACCCAGGACCAGGCAATTCTAATTGGGTACAAGGACATTTGGTTAATGGTGAGTGCGGAGGTAGTGGAAATAAAGCCGCTTATCTGACTCCTATTACAGGCAATTTGAATAAGTTGCATGCGGGGTATGAAGCTGTCTTACAACGCCTTGTCAATCGTGGTTCAGCATCAGGATCGTCAACTATCAGTTTCAATCCCAACAAGATACCAAATTCGCGTTTGATTTATCGAACCCATGGGTTGACTCCTCCTGCGCCTGGTGGATTTACGACTGTACCTAAAGCAATATGTGTAAGTCTTGGAATAGTTATTAATGGATTAATGAAGTCTGAAGCTGATGTTCAAAATGAATTTAATAATCCTGGAACAACCAAATGGTTTGCTGACAGGTACTATAAATCTGAAGGAAAGAGTGATCGAGACAAGATAATACAAATGATCGGAGGAGTAGAATTGGGCTACTAGGACTTACGCATTGACAAAATAGAAAAAATGTGCAATCAAAAAGAGCCGCAGAGCGGTGTGCGTGCTTTTTTCTCTACAGTGTTTTACTAGGGGATAAGCTATATATAGCGTTTCTCATAGCTATGAGGCACAGAGATTTTTTTCATTATTACCTATTCCCTGTTCCCTAAAATTACCTGTTCCCTAAAACCCATAATTTTGTACCTCATGAGTTGGAGAATTGCTATATAATATAATGGTTCAAAAATAATCCCCCTAGTAAGTTCTTTGGATGTTGAGACATCAGGAGAGACGGATTGATCCGTTTTCTCCTGTTTTCATAATATGCAAATTAAGGGTAAAAACCTACGAGTATGCTTTTGAATAAGTTTTATCAGTCAACCAGGCAGTCAGCAGTCAGCAGTCAGCAATCAGCTTATTTTGTTCAAAAGGACTTCAGGTAGCGTGGCCATTCGCCAAGGCCAATGGCTGATACGCGACACGCTGATAGCTTACGTTATTGTGATCTCCTCAATTCCCCTGGAATAATTCAGCAACTTTCCCCCTTAAAGCCTCAACGCTCAGCGGTAAATTGCTTATAAGCTGTTTCGAGATTATCCTTGTATAATCCTTGGAATTTATAAGTCTTATAAGCAGCAGGGATTTGGGAATAGTTGGCCAGCACTTGTTCTTGAGTCAGAGACTTTTCTTTCCAAGTTAACGCTAATTGTTCCAGTTGCTCTAAGTAAGTATGTAAGGTGTCCCCAAGGAGTTTTAGATGGCATGATTGATAGTTAGCTTCCTAAATTCATCATTTGTTAACGCACTACTGCTCCTGATCCAACCAAACCGCTAAATCCGTTGCTGTCTCAAAATTCAACAACGCTTCACTCAATTCCTCCAATCGAGTAATGGATAATCCCTCAATCCGCTGTTGGAGCACAGGGTCAAGTAAACCTAACCTCAGGGTTAGCAAACGCATCACAATTAATACCGCTTCCTCCTGCTTGCCGCGCTGGCGTCCCTTTTGGATAATATCTTGATAGGTAACTGATTCTTCCATAACTTCCTCCCTCAACAATCGACGGACTAAATCTTTCTCAAACCGTAAACCAGCCAGCACATCCACACAGGCCGCTAGGGTTCGGAGTTGACCTTGTTCTTCAATTCTATCGACTTCAGCAACCACTTGCTCTAACAATAGATTAGGCCGATTACTCCTAGCTAAAGTGGCCAAGGGTAACAGAGCGCGATTGGCCAACAGTGGTTGAGGGTCTTGCTCCCAAAGACGAATTATTCTATAACGATGCCAGGTGTTAGTATCCCTAAACTCGTTATTGAATACCAGATCTGAGGTCGTAGACTTGAGAAAAATTACCACCTGCTCAATGGGACATCGGTACTTGCGGTGTAGTCTGACCCAATAGTCCAACATCCGAAATGGTAGTGGTGGCTCGGATGGGGGTAGGGTTTGAAATTCTAGGTGCAGAATTTGGTTAGTACTTTGGAGTACAGTCAGAGCATCAGCTTGAATTGGTTCACTACTCAATTCGGTTTTAAGTACCTGAATATCTCTAGGTTCTTCACCCAATAGCCACTGAAAAAACTCCGATGGGTATTCTTCGGCTAAGTATTTACAAATATTGTCGTACGCCAAGGCAAATTGTTCAAAGTTAACACTATCTCAGATACTGTAGTGAATCTGAGCTAAAAAATTGATCGCACCTGGATCTTGTTTATTGATTCAAGTTATGATAGCCGAGCACTTTTGATTTTGATATAGCAATTCGATCCCCCGTTGGTCCCCCTTATCAAGGGGGACTTTGAGGTTGAGAAGCCTACCTCATAAAAGCAATAAACGCACTTAAAATCTAGAGAAGACCTGATGAGATTAGGTCTTCTCAAAATTATTTCTGTCAACTTACGGCGGTTTGCATAACTATCAGGTGCGCTTTCTGTATTAAGAATTAAATTCGCCACGGGTCGCACCTCAGGTACACAGGATTGTTTTCCCACTTCTGACTTCCCCTCCTGGGAGGGGTTAGGGGTGGGTTCCTCTTCCCTACTCCCTGCTCCCTGCTCCCTGCTCCCTAAAAACCCAGAACTTTGTACCTAACTGAATTGCAAACCGCTGTAAGAGCACCATTAACCCGTTCACCCACACCCGAAAACTTATTATCCCGTAACCAAATCCTCAACTGCTTCTAGATCAGTCGGTAAGCCAGCGGTCAACACCTCTGCTCCTGTCTCGGTAATCAACACATCATCTTCAATTCGAATCCCCCGCACATCATCAAATTCTGCCAATCTATCCCAATCAACCACATCTTTGTAAGTTGACCGTCGCTCTGGGTCATTCAAAATCCCTGGAACTTGATAAAATCCTGGTTCAATTGTGACCAACATCCCTGCTTCCAACAGTCGGTCTAGTCGCAGGAAGCCCAAGCCAAAGCGATCGCTTCTTACCCGTCCTGGTGCATACCCTGCCAAATCCCCTAAATCTTCCATATCATGGACATCTAATCCCAGCAAATGACCAACACCATGGGGAAAGAATAAAGCATGGGCATCCATTGCTACTAAATCCGAGATGTCTCCTCGCAGAATCCCCAAATCTATCAATCCCTCAGCGATCACCCCTGCTGCTGTCATATGAATCTCTCGATATTCCACCCCAGGGTAAAGATTCTTGATACAGAAATCATGGGCTTCTTTGACCACATTATATATATCCCGCTGAGTAGGGGAAAATTTGCCACTCACCGGCCAAGTACGGGTAATATCCGCCGCCCAACCCATAGGGGTTTCTGCTCCTACATCCGCCAGTAGTAACTCTCCCGGTTGCAGGGAATGGTGATACTCACCATTGTGCAGCACTTCCCCATGAACGGTAACAATACTTGTGTAAGCACGGGTCATATTATGGGCAATAATTACCGATTCCATCGCCCCCCGCACTTCCGCTTCCCGTTTAGCCTTGGGAGTAGCTGCCATTCCCGCTTTATGAGCAGCCATCGAAACTTCAGCGGCTTGGCGCAACTCCGATAATGCCCCCTCGTCATGGTATAACCGTAGGGATATTATCGCTTTCGCTAAATCTAAGTCAATCCCTTCTGGAGCATCAGCGGGTCCGACAGCACGACCTAATAG
Organism: Moorena sp. SIO4A1; assembly: GCF_010672065.1. Lineage (NCBI taxonomy): Bacteria > Bacillati > Cyanobacteriota > Cyanophyceae > Coleofasciculales > Coleofasciculaceae > Moorena > Moorena sp. SIO4A1. The sequence goes on from NZ_JAAHHX010000006.1 coordinate 33,916, forward strand.
TTCCTGTTGTTGGCTGTAAGTAGTGGGATTTTGAACAGCAATGGTTGCTGCTCCCTGAGAATGCGATTCGGCAAAGCCGACGCTATGCGAACGCAATTCTGAAAAGGGAAAAACCCGATCAGCCCCAATCATCTCAGCAATTTCCTCAGGTGAAGGCACTTCTCCGTGCCACAACGCACTACCAGGGGCTGGCTTATCCATGAATAAATCCAGTTTGCCATCATTGAGGCCAATTACCGCATTAGTTAGAGGTAAACCAGCAAAATACAAGAAGTGACTGCTAGCCCGAAACGGGAACGAATTGGCTCGAAAATTCCGAGGACTAGGATGTCCAGACCAGAGCATTACTGGAAAATCCACCAGCTGAGCCAGCTTTTGACGCCGTTGCTTTAGTGTAGTGGCTAAAGAGCCGTCATGGTTGTTAATCATCGGATTTATTATAATTTATTTGTTGAACCTTCACCGTTGAATAGTTATAGCGTAAATTCCACAGGTCTTGTGGAATTTGTTTAAAATTATCCCCAGGATCTACCTGAGACTAAGATGCTGCCAGTGATCGGGTTTGGGACTAGCAATGGCAAGGTTCTTGGTCTAACCAAGATCTAACTGTGGAAAATGAACCAGAACAGATTAACACAACAGATTAATGCGAAAGCATCATCTCCAATGCTCTGGCTAACACTTATAGAAGTTATATAGCAATTCTGTTTCCCATGAGGTACAAAGAGATCCCCCTAAATCCCCATTAAAAAGGGGGACTTTGAGCTTGATAATTGTACCTAATACATGCAATAAACGCTATAATACTCATTAGCGAAACAAGATTTTTTCCCAATCCCCATGCTCTTCACCCTGCTCCCTGCTCCCTATTCCCTGTTCCCTAAAAACAAAAAAAAACTCACCCAATTTATAAATGCTATAGTAAATACTTGAAATCTTAAACACAGAAATATGGTTATCGCTCAACTGTTTAATATTGCCAATATCTTCGTTTTGCCCTTTTGGCTCCTGATGGTTTTCTTGCCAAATTGGGGCATTACCAAGCGAGTAATGGAATCCTATATTCCCTTCGTCGCTTTAGCAGCTTTATATATTTACCTATTTATTAATAGTATTACACCAGAATCCGCCCAAGCCTTATCCAATCCTCAGTTAGCCGATATTGCCCACTTTTTTAGTGACGAAACCGTTGCTGCTACTGGCTGGATACATTACCTAGTCTTCGACTTATTTGTAGGGCGTTGGATTTATTGGCAAGGGCAACAGACTGGTACTTGGACTATTCACTCCCTAATTCTATGCTTATTTGCCGGACCAATCGGACTACTGTCTCATATTATTACAGCTTGGATTACCAAGAAATCCACTTCAGATACTCCCTTAGAGTCTAACACTACGAGTCCATCACAAACATAATCAGCGCTTTTTTATTTGATTTGTAAACACAGGTATTGCTTAAAAAGGCAATAGGCAAGAGGCAAAAGGCAATAGGGGAAAAAGCTCTGGAGTTTTATTGGACAGTCAAAAAAGACATTTTAGTTTACATCTCATTTATAAACCCTATACTCGATCATCACCAATAATCCACTGGCTAGTTCTTCATTGTCTTTGCCTAGATTAAGAAATATTTCAATTGGCCAGTTATCTTGACAGTTTTGTATTATTCATGCTATCTTTATATAAAGCTTGAAAAGCTAACTAAGAGGAGATATGAAAAGTTTTTTGATCCTGAATTTTGCCCCCCTAGCCCCCCAAGCGAGGGATTGCTCGCTTGGGGGAAGAATCAATTTGATGGCAAAAGTCCCTCAAGCGAGGCATTGCTCGCTTGGGAGACCAACGGGGGCTTGGATGTAGCAAATGAGACTTTTCAGACAACCTCTAAACTAAAACTAAAAAATGCGAATAGGTTGCTCTACCATCGTTACAACTCAACACTAAAGGCTTTGACAATAATGAGAAGCAACATCAAAAAGACGTTTGAAGCTGTTGAAGAATCAATCGGTAATGTTTACCAGGAATGGGGTACTTTTCAGCAAAAAATCCGTGAACAGCTACCGGCAGAATACTACAGTGAACTCGAAGATTTAAACAGCCAATTCCAGGTGGCGGTAAGTGAATTAGTGAAAGAACTTAGTGAACCGGTTCTTACCTTAGCGACAACAGGGACAACTAGCAGTGGTAAAAGTACCCTGGTCAACTTCTTGTGTGGCACAGAAATTCTCCCAGTTGCTGTACAAGAAATGAGTGCAGGGGTTGTGATTGTAGAATACAGTGAAACCAAATCTCTGAAAATTGATCAAACCCCAGGGGCACTTTGGGACTGTGGAGAATGGCGCAATCTTACCGACGAAGATATTTATGACCGTTTAGACCAAGCAATGAAGTCCTATCTTCAAGCTAATCGAGACGAAAAAACCAGTGTTGCTTGTCCACAAGCAACGATCTATTATCCTTTCCGGCTTGTAGCCGATCCTAACCTGCTTGATTTGCCTGAAAAAACAAGAGTGCGAATCATGGATCTTCCGGGTTTAGCTCATGTGGGTGATGAAGGAAATGCCTCTGTGATTAGAAAATGTAAAGAAGCATTATGTATAGTTACTTATGATAGTACAGAAACCGATAGACAAAAAGTTAGTAACTTACTCCAAGAAGTGGTTGATCAGGTCAAAGAGCTAGGAGGCTCACCAGCCCGCATGCTCTTTGTGCTGAATCGGATTGATGAGTTTCGTAAGGACCAAAATTGGCCGGATAGTGAAAGATATTTTTTTAAAAGAACTGTTTACGATATCAAACAGAAGTTAACCAAGGAGCTAGAAGAATATCAAGAAGATATTAGTGCTTTACAAGTAATAAAAATGAGTGCATTACCAGCTCTATTGTCCATTCAAATGAAGAGTTATAATCAGCAACAAAGTACTCAAGCATCTGATAAAATAGACGATTTCTTTAAATTCTTAATTCCCAAAGAGATTATAGAAGACTTACCCAGAAACGTAGAGCGATGGGAACACCATGAGCGCCACCGTGTTGCCGACACGGTTTGGGAAGCTTCTTACGCAGACGAATTTCACAAATATCTTAAACAGACTATCGATGAAAACTTTCCACAATTAGTTATTCCACAAATTGTAGACCGCTTTAAAGCTAAAGCAGCTAATGCAGTAGCAGAGTGGGCTATACAAACCACTTATGCCTTCATTAATAGTAAAGAAGAAGACTACCAAAAAGAATGTGAGACTATTGCTCGAATTCGGCAAGACATCAGTCAGTTTATTTCACAAAAATCTCAAGAACTAAGAGACCCTTTTGAAAAAATTGAAAATGCTCTAAAGGGTTTCATGGAAGAGAGCGATCAAAGTTTTTCAGAGGATAATAACTCTTTAGATACTACTTCAGATCCTAGGAATGAGTTGGAGCAAATTGTCGAAAGTATCATTGAAGAACTCAGGCAAGGAGACTACCAAGAGCGCGCAAACAGTTTAATACTGCTGTATCGATGGAGAAGAGGAGTAGAACAAGCAGTAGTAAAGGAAATATTGACGCCAACGGTTGAGTCTTTGGATACAGGAAAAATATGCTTAGATAGCAAATTGCTTCAAGCAGCTGATCCGGACAAGTTGAATCTTTTAGAAGGAGTAATTAGAGATTTAATTGATTTAGAATATCCTACTAAAAATGGGAATAAGATCGAAGCACGTACTGAGCAAGAGAAAAAAGATTTAAGGAAGCTTAATAATAAACTCAATCAATTGACTAGTGCATTGAAGGCTCTGATGAATGAAGCTGTCAAACAAATATTAGATCGAGAGATGAAAGGGGTAGTTGATGGCTTGAAGACTTTATTGGATTATTACCTGTCTCTTCTTGAGGAAGGAATGGGGAATATTGCCCCAAATTTAGCCATTAGCTTTTCGAGATCAGAACTTGAGATAATTGATAGTATACCTGATCCAAAATTCAAGTTTGAAGCTGGATTCGCAATTATAAAAGGCACATGGCTAGAAGACGTTGAAGTTACGGAACTCAAGCGAACTTTATTTTTATTTAAAAGAAAAGTAAAGACAATTAAACAAGAACCACGCTCTAGTGATAATGCTCAGTTACCAAAAATAGAAGACATCAATAGAAACTGGCTATGGCAAAAAAATCAGGCAGAAATAGAAATTTATAGTCAGGTGGCGGATTGGTTTATCTCTCAAATAAATAAGTTTATAAAAAAGGTTGAGTCTTCTCAAAAAGAAATTGTAGACCGTTATCAAGAGCGGCTAGATAAAGCCTATGATCAAGCTCAACTATCTTTACAAAAAGACTTATCGATCTGGAATCCGCTACACCAGGAAGCTAAACAACTTGAGGAAAATATTAAGAAAGCTGGAAAAGTGCTGAGGTAGTTTCCCTCTATTCTGTAAGCTAGGGGAGGAACTTGATCACTATTCCAATTTTCCTTAAAGAGTATGATAACCAAATGGATAAAGAATCTCAAAGTCGCTTCAAAGACGTTTATAGTGAAATTGAGAAATGCTACAAATCAAAAGCCAAGGGTTGTATGTATACAGCAATCAGCAAGCTGTCTCCAGACAACTACCAGGAAGTATGTGAGCATTTCAAGATAACTCAGGATTCGACTATCAAAGACGACTTGCAGTTTTTTAAAAAGTATTTTATTGACGATAATGACAATGATTGGAGTAATAATATGGATAGATTATTAGAAGATAGAGTCTTAAAAGATAGAGTATTAGAATTATTCTGTAAAGAAGTATTAGATAAGCCGTTGCCAGAAGAGGATCCGTTGACGCAGTGTTTACGAGTTACTCCTGAGCCTTGGTTGAAATTATACTTTATAATTTTCGTCTCTATTATAGTTATTGGCTGCTATGCTTTGCTAAAATCAGTGATTGTTCAACAAACAGAAACAAAACTAGATGCATCTCCAAAACCATCTCAAGCTCAACTAAAAGACTCTATTTTGTGCTTAGTTGTTCCTTCTGATAAATTAAGTGGCTTGAATCAAGGTAATCTGATTCCCTCAAATCGTGTTAAAGAACTTATCTCGTTTGCGTCTTATTTTTTATGTGATGGTTCAGTCGAAGCTATTGAACAAAAAGTAAACCTGAAGCTCAGTCCGGATAGTATTAATTATTCGAGTGATGAAGATGCCTACATCCAGCTGACAATTTATGGAGGTGAGAATATAATTGGGAAAAAAACAAAGTTTGAGCTTAGAAAGAATCTACCTGATGGTGATGCTAAAATCGATCAAATTGGTCGTATTCTCAAGAAATATGGTTTAGAAAATTTCATTTGTGCTTAAGTAATTATAGCAATTCTGTTTCCCATGAGGTACCAAGAGATCCCCCTAAATCCCCCTTAAAAAGGGGGACTTTGAGGTTGCTTACTGTACCTCATACATGCAATCAACGCTATAAAATAGATTGGAAAAATGGATTGGAAAACTGCTTCATCTTATTATGAAACTCGTTTGGGTGACGCCTTAACTGTGCTGCGCCACGCCGTTGATTTAGCCAGGCTTCCTCAAGCAGGAGTTCCTGCTCACCTCAAAGAGGTTCTTTTAGAAGAAGAAAAACCCGCTCGTCGTCAGCTTGAACGCTTGAAGAAGCGAGAATTTCGGATTGCTGTTGTGGGCTTGGAAAAGGCCGGAAAAAGTACCTTTGTCAATGCCTGGTTAGATTGTGATTTACTGCCAGCAAAAGCTGGACGTTGTACTTTTACAACGACACAAATTTATTCCGTTGAAGAAGATTCTCAGCAAAGGTTAGAAGTTGAGCCTAAAACCGAAGAACAATTTACCCGTCTGCTGCATGAACTGGAATCAGCTTCCAACAGTAATTCTAAACATAGTGATGGAGCCAAACAAGATTTAGAGACAATCCAAAAATATCAAGACACCTTAAGACAAGTTCGTAGCGAAGGTCGGAAAACTATCCCATTTACTCGCCTTGAAGACATTAACAAAGACCTTAACAAGTATGTTGCTGATGAGCAATACGCCCATGCAGTATTAGAAGCTAGACTGTATACGAATAAACTCGCCCAAGCTGAGGGGATTGTTTTCTATGATGTGCCTGGATTAGACTCAGGTTTAGCCAAGCATATAGAAGAATCTAGAGAAATGCTCTCAGATTGTGATGCTGTAATTTTGGTACAGCGAGATCCTAGTCCCAAGGGCTACGAACTTAAAATTGTTGAGTTTACTGAGCAGGGTGATAAGAATGTAAACGTTGCAGATAAATTTTTCGTTTTCTTGAGTCGGATTGATCAGTTGGCTAGTCCAGCAGCTCTTAAAGAACACCTTGATGAAGCATCAAATAGATGGCATGAAATAGCTAAATTATCTCCTGAGCAAATCGTCCACGGTTCAGCGGGAGCTTATTTAGTCTTAAATGGCTTTGCTAATCAACAAACTGTGGAATCCGTTGGCAGTACTGAATCAATTTTAAATGATCTTAAATCTGTGACAGGTATCGAAGATGAGGAAGCCTTAAAACAAGAAGCGACTGGTATTCAGGAAATCAAGGCTCGCATTACTGATTATATTAATAATGAACGGGTTACTGTTTTAGAGAAACGTTGTGACGCTTTAATCACCAACATACTAACAACATCAAAAGAAATTTTTGATATCGTTAGTAAGCGATATCCAGAGAATCCAGCGGAAGCCAAGCGATTACAAGAAAATCAACGTCGGATTGAGTTTTCCCAGTGGTGGGAAGAAAAGTGGAAAACGATTAAAGCAGACCTCAGCGACTATTATAATGATAATATCTGGAACTCTACGGCAGAAGGAGAAGAATCTCTCAATTCAGATATTGTAGAAAAATTTCGCTCTCGATACCTCCAGGATATTGAGACTAAAATTGAAGAAATTAGAACCAATACTGAGCAAAGAAAACAGCGAATTTTTAAAGAAAATAATTCCGGTGTATTTGATGCTAAATTAACTGACTATAACTGGCGTAAAGAACTTTCTGCTACCATTAGCACTTTCTTAGTAGATATTGCTCATCACCTTGCCCTAGAAATCAAGGAAGAAGCATTAAAGTTAGTTGACTATCTGACCACGTTACTCTGGAAAACTCAGGAATTAGAGCAGCGACTAATTGGTAATCCCGAGGAGTTTGTGGAAGTATTAAGTCGAAGTTTGACGGCGTTATTTCTTCGTTTTGCCCGTCCGGTTGCGGACTCCTTAATTCCTGGCCCTTTAGATAGTGAAACTCGTAAGCGTATTGTGAAACGACTGGGAGCGGATATAGAACTAGTCGATAATTACTACAGTGGTGAAGAAAAGGCTTTCAGTGTCCTAAGACGATATGTAAATCGTGGGCCAAATTTGCTCTATGATCCCAAGCTGCGCCATGAGCTATTAGGTATTCGTGACCTCTCTGGGGATGTGCCACCAAAACCTACCAATTCATCGGAGAAGGTGATATTGGAAGTTGAAACGGATATCAAAGCCTTTGAAACCTATTTGCGTTCGGCCATCTTTGAAGCGGCAGGGTTTGAGCAATTTTGCCTACAAGAACTGGATCAATTGCGCGATCGCTTTATTCGATACGAAGCGGTGTGGCGTGGAGTAGCACAAAATGAATGGTTAGAAGGAAATCACTTACTAATGCCTGAAATGCCCGATCATTTAAAGGCTCACGAAGTCAATTTAGAAGTTAGCGATCGCTTACGCCAGTTATCTACTGCTTTAGCAAAGGGAGTAGGGAGTAGGGAGTAGGGAGTAGGGAGCTTGTAGGGTGGGCAAAAACAGTTTGGTTATTTTGATAATTAATGATTAGATTACTTTGCCCACCCTACTCCATCTAACTTCAACCTTCAACCCCCTAACCTTCAACATCGTATCAACCATACCAAACCGATTCAACCTTCTCAATTACCTCTTGTACCGAATTACCATCACTCAAAACTGTGACATGACCTAACTTACGTCCTGGGCGGGATTGAGTCTTACCATACCAATGGACAAACGCTCCTGGTAAACTGGCTAAGGTCTGCCGTTTCTGTTGGTAATCATCCTGGGAAGACTCATAACCCAAAAGATTGACCATTACTGCACTGGCACAATGCATCTGTGGGCTACCTAAGGGTAAACCTACCACGGCTCGCAGTTGCTGCTCAAATTGAGAGGTTTCGCAAGCATCAATGGTGTAATGGCCAGAATTATGGGTACGAGGGGACACTTCATTAACCAAAACCTTGTGATTGCTAGTGAGGAATAACTCAATCCCAAAGACTCCCACTACGTCTAAACTAGTCAGGAGAGTTTTTGCGATCGCATTCACCTCCGCCACCGTATCTGGGCTAATCTGGGCTGGTGCAATAACTCGCCGACACACCTGTTCTTGCTGCTGAGTTTCCACCACCGGGTAAACCACCACCTCCCCATCTACAGAACGGGCAGCCATTACTGCCAACTCCCGTTCAAAGGGAATAAACTCTTCTAGCACCACAGGCTGATTGCCTAACTGCTTCCAAGTTTCCTGTAAGCTATGACTGTCTTTAATAATAAAGGTACCCTTGCCGTCATAACCTTGGCGTCGCGCTTTCAGCACCAGAGGAAACTCTAACTGACTCAGGTTGATTGGGGTCCGAGAAGGGCGTTGCTGATTCTGGGTATGATTTTGCCCCCCTAGCCCCCCAATTTTGGGGGGAACAAAACTCTGAAAGTCCCCCAAAGTTGGGGGATTTAGGGGGCTTGACCAAAACCAAACGATCGCGGATTCATACTTCAATTCAGCAACGCCCCGAGAAGAGGCTAGGGACTTTAATTCCTCCTTACCCACTTCCCCCTCCAGACTGATGAACTCTGGCTGGGGTAAACCAATGCGATCGAAATAGCAGCGTTGGTGATATTTATCCAACAGTGGCGCTAGAGCCTCTAGTCGGGGGTAAAAGCAAATTCCCCGCTTTGCCAGACATTTCAGGGCATCGAGGTTAATAAATTCATTCTCAAAGGTAATCACATCACAGCGAGATGCCATTTGCTCGGTAGCGATCCCATCATCAATAGCAGCAAAGATAGTTTCAGCAGCAACACGGACAGCTGGATCAGTAACATTAGGAGTTTGAACCACTAGCCGAATACCCAAAGACTTGGCAGCCATTGCCATCATCCAGGCCAGTTGTCCTCCACCAATTACACCTACTCGTTTAATCGACATCCCAAAGACTCACAAGCGCAACACCAGTTTTCAGATGCACCTTGCTTAGCAAACAGTTATCAAATTTGGACACCATCCAGCATACCATCGCTCAAGTCAGCCCCATCGATCGTGAATGTTAACCGTTGACCATCAAATAGTCAACATTCAACATTCAACAGTCAACAGTCAACATTCAACATTCAACATTCAACAGTCAACATTCAACAGTCAACATTCAACACCTTACCAACACCCTAAAGACTTACGAGTCATCACACCAGTGGTAGGGTTCACGCCAGTTGCTACATCGCAGAGTTTTAACCGTTCTCTGACCGGTTGGATCAGGGTGCTACTAAAATCAGCACCAGTGATGTTAGCCCCATCAAAACTGGCACGTTGCAGTAAGGAACGAGTAAAGATGGCATCAGTTAAATCTGCACCATTGAAGCTAATGTTGTAGGTGTCGCTGTTGGTCAAGTCTGCTCCATGGAGATTAGCATTATTCAGGGTAGTATGTTTGATAGATGCTTTGATCAATTTGGCATCGGCTAAGTTAGCCTGGTCCAAATTGCAATAGGTAATTTTGACTTCCTGTAAGTCTTGACCAGATAAGTCTGCTCCCACGAGTTGTTTCCCATCGCAGGCTATACTCTTGGCGTGAACGGGTAAGGGATAACAAAAAACAGAGCACGCAAATAAGAATGTAACCAGTAGCCGGAAAAACATAAAGATTTATTGCTGGAATCGTCCAACTCAATCATACTGTGCTGCATAATCACTTGAGTTACACCCAAGTAACTAGCACCAAATACTGCTCAGCCATCTTAGAGGTTAATAGATCATGGCGAGCACCTTGAACAAATGCGATCGCTCTTTAGGACAACAAGGCTAATGTAAGCATATGCGCTACGCCCACGCTACGCGAACAGCTATCAGCTATCAGCCGTCAGTGGTCAGTGGTCAGTGGTCAGTGGTCAGCGGTTAGCCGTTTGCCTTTGGCACCTCAAGTAGCACCATCTGTAGCCCATAAGCTGATAGCTGATAGCTGACGGCTGATAGCTTACAGGCTAATCTTGCCAGAATCGCTAAAATCATAGTAAGCGATATTTTTGTGAGATCGATGCTTAATATACTTTTGACTTGGCTGCTAAGTGCTATCTCACTAATGATTACTGCTTACCTGGTACCAGGAATTACCATTAGTGGTTTTGGTGCAGCTGCTGTAGCGGTAGTAGTCATTGGTTTAGTTAACGCCATCATTAGACCGATTCTAGTGATTCTGACCTTGCCCATCACAATTTTATCCATGGGACTATTTCTGTTGGTGATTAATGCTATCACCCTCTCCCTGGCATCCTATTTCACTCCTGATACGTTTGTAGTGAACGGTTTCTGGGCAGCTTTTTTCGGGGCTATCGTTCTGACTTTGGTGTCTAGTCTTATCAATAGCTTGGCTTCTAATCAAGTTTAATCGGATGGCCGGGACTTGTCAGCTTGGTTACGGGCGCGAGTTATTATATAGCTGGCACTACTTTAGCTGGCACTACTTTAGCTGGCACTACTTTTAGTAAACTATGCTTCTTAGCTTAAGTTTTCAGCTGCAAGGGCTGACTAGTAAATAGCTGATAAATAGCTGAAAGCTGACAGATCAAAGTATAGCTTTAGTTGAAGTTAGTGTACAGTTTTTTTTTAATTGCCAAGGCTCAAAGTACAGGAAACATAGATTTAGACTAACCCAAGCTGTGTAAATTTCGGGGTGCTTAAAGGGTTAGTATATAGATTCGTTTATGTCAAACAACTATAGTACAACCACACCATTTTACCTTGATAGTAATACTTATAAATCAGAAGCTAAAACGATTAAACTAATCAAAAACTAAGAACATAATCAAAAACTCATCAAGTTTAACAACTATAGCAGCAAGTTTCAATTGGTATACTTCTGATAACGTCCTAGGGAGTAGGGATTAGGGAGTAGTAATAAAAAAGGCAGGGACATTATCAGTATCATAAACGCTATAATCAAATTGTTTTTATTTAGGAATTGGTTAATTATAATATTAAGGTAAAATTTTCAAGCTTTCATAAGTTTTGATAAGTCATAATTATGATAATTCATAATTTCTCTTTCTTTTCAGAACACCAAACTAGTGATTAATCGATGAAAAGACTAAAGTTCTTGATATTCTGTCTGTGTGGATTCGTCTTGGTACTATCCCCTTTGTACCTCCAAACCATAGCTCTATCTACTCCAAGCGGCAATAGTTTGGGTCAACATTTGGATCAAAAGATTGTTTACTCGCCCCAGCTAACCTTAGCCCATAGCCAAGTTCAAACTACAGAAATTGCTGAAGACCCCTCAGAGGCACCCTCAGAGGAGTTATCCGATTCAGATAGTAGTGATTCCAAGTTAAAGCCATTTGATAAGGTCGTAGAAGATGCGGAAAAATTAGCAGGATTACTCACCCTCTACCGCAATAAAGAAAAAGAAAAAATTTATTTAGAAATTGAACCGGATCAACTAAATCAAAATTTCCTATGTGTTGTCACCCTTGCTTCGGGAATTGGGGAGTTGGGGCTCCAAACCGGTTGGCCAGTTAATGATTTTTTGTTCCAATTCCGCCGCCGACAGAAGACCATAGATTTAGTCATACCAAATATCTACTTCCGTACTCGACCCGGTGACCCCCAAGAGCGTTCTGTTAAGCGTTCCTTCAGTGATTCGGTGCTATATTCCCTGCCCATTACCAGTATTCATCCAGAACGAAAGACTCTGTTGGTGGATTTAACACCACTCCTCGTCAGCGATGGGTCTTTTTCTGGACTAGCATCGGCTTTTCCTTGGATATTAGGAGGTAGTTATGTAGTAGACCCTCAAAAATCCTATGTCAGTGACGCTCAAGCATTTCCGTTGAATGTAGAGATTGAGTCAGTTTATGGCTTTTCTGGTGGGGGAGATTTATTCTTTCCCTTAAGGAGTCTCCCAGATCAACGAGCATTTAATCTTAGTGTCCGCTATAGCTTTTCTCAACTACCGACTAACAATGGTTACCGTCATCGACTCGCGGATGAACGAGTAGGCTATTTCATCAGTGCTTATCAAAATTTATCCAATCAAAACCGCAAACAACCCTTTATCCGTTATATCAGGCGCTGGCATTTAGAAAAACAAGACCCTACTGCTACGGTATCCCCCCCAAAAGAACCGATTGTGTTTTGGATTGAAAATACTGTACCTCTAGAGTACCGAGATGCAATTCGGGAGGGGATTTTGATGTGGAATGAAGCGTTTCGGGAGGCAGGGTTTGATAATGCCATTGAAGTGCGGCAAATGCCAGATGATGCAACCTGGGACCCGGCTGATATTCGCTACAACACCATTCGCTGGTCGAATTCTTTTCCCTCATTCCCAGGCATTATCGCTATGGGGCCATCCCGAGTGAACCCCTTGACTGGGGAAATCTTGGATGCAGACGTGATTATTGATGCTAATGCGGTGCGCTGGATCAAAGCGGAATACCAGGCTATTGCTTCCCAGCCTCAATCCCAGGCATTATCTGGGTTATCCCAATTCGCGTTTAATAGTTCCCTGTGTAGTAATGGCATCAAAGTTCCTTACCTCAAATTGCAGGAAATCCTCAAGAGCAATCCTGGCAAAGCGGCTCAGTTGAGCCTACCAGCTGGGCAATTCCTGAGCGGACTAACCCAAGTCCCAGACCATGAGTTATGTTTTGCCATGGTATCAGCTCAGCAAGCTAAGTTTGGAGCATTGTCTCTATCGATGGTAAACCACCAGTTGCCCAGTGGTGAGGAAATGAAAACCTTCATCAATCAGTATTTGCGCTACCTGACGGCTCACGAAGTTGGTCATACTCTGGGATTGCGCCACAATTTCCGGGGCAGCACCATGTTGAGTCCAGAGGAATTGAATAATACTGAGATTACCCGCAATAAAGGGCTAGTCGGGTCAGTCATGGATTATGTCCCAGTTAATCTAGCGCCAGAGGGAATGGAACAGGGAGATTATTTCTCTACAGTGGTTGGTCCCTATGATAAGTGGGTGATTAAGTATGGCTACACTCCGATTGATGCTCTGACTCCTCAACAAGAATTACGCACACTGCGCAAAATTGCGGCTGAAGGCTCTGAAATGGGGCTATCTTATGCTACAGATGAGGATACTTTCGATTTTATTGACCCAGAAGCTAAGGTTTGGGACCTTAGTAGTGATCCATTGCGCTACTCTCAGTGGCAAATGGAGAATGCTAAGGGAATTTGGAAACGCTTGAACACCAGTTACCTGTTGCCTCAAGAAAGTGCTGGGGATTTACGCGATCGCTTTGATACGGTCTTCTCCTATTTCTTTGAAAACGCTATGTCCCTTACTGGTTATATTGGGGGACAAACTTTTAATCGAAACTACACTGGTGGCAAGACTGGCACACTCCCCTTTGAACCCATCCCTGTGGAAAAACAGCGTCAGGCTTTAGCCATGCTCGGGGAGTATATGTTTGCTGAAGATACCTTTAACTTCTCACCCCAACTCCTCAACCAGTTAGCCCCATCTCGCTGGACTCACTGGGGTGCTTTTACCACTATTTTCCCCCTAGATTATCCCATTCATGAGCGAGTGATGTTAGTTCAAACTATGGTGCTGGGGGATTTATTTTCATCAGAACGGTTGGCTCGTTTGCGGGATGCTCAACTCAAAACTAGTTCCGGGGAAGCCTTGACCATGGCAGAAGTGTTTGACACTGTTCAAGATAGCATCTGGAAACTAGATACTAAAGCTAAAATTGAGCCAATCTCTAGCTTGCGTCGGGGATTGCAACGGCAGTATATGAGTCTTTTAGTGAACATGGCACTGCGCAATTCCAATAGTCTAGAAAGTGCCCGCACCTTCCCTGAATTTATTATTGCTATCCAAACCTTTAATACTCCCGAGGATGCTCGGGTGTTAGCCCGGTATAAACTCCGTCAATTGCGGGATGCGATCGCAAACACCTTGAACAAACAAGGGAAAAACCTTGATACTGCTAGCTTAGCCCACTTAGAAGGGGCACGCGATCGCATTACTAAAGTGTTGGATGCACCGTTGCAATCGGAATGAATCATGACTTGAGCCGTAAGCTATCAGTTTTCAGCTATCAGCTATCAGCTATCAGCTGATAGCTATTAGCTTATGGGTTAGGTCACAGGCTGGAAGCCTGTGCCACAGTGCTTGAGGTGCTTTTGAATTAAATAAGCTGAGCGCTGACCACTGACCACTGACCACTGACGGCTGTTCGCGGTGGAACAGGCATCTTGCCTGTTTCGCTGGAAGCCTGTGCCACAGTGCTTGAGGTGCTTTTGAATTAAATAAGCTGAGCGCTGACCACTGACCACTGACCACTGACGGCTGTTCGCGGTGGAACAGGCATCTTGCCTGTTTCATTTCCCGGCTGTGGTCTTCCCAGGAATTTTTCTGTCCTGGCAATAGTACCCTTAAGGGTACTGCCGACCTAGGAATACTTTTTAGATATTAGAAAAGGGTTGAAGGTCAGTGAGATTGATTCACCTGATTTCCAGCCCTAAGTACCTAATTGAATTAAAAAGTAAACCAGAGTCATGAGTAATCTAAAAAAGAGTATCTTGATCGTTTTAAGTTCTTTGATTGTTGCAGCAATAACGATGTTGCCAGCCCAGTCTGCCTTTGCCGCTAATGGGTGTGGTGGAAGTGACTGCATCCAACATGAACTTCGCACTCAAGCTGCTTGTACATTGCAAGGATCTGACCAGTCTGGTCTACCTCCAACTGGAAAAACTCCTGGATGGTATAAAGGACTAAATACAGAGATCGACCATCAGATTTTAGGGGGTGATGTTGTTGCCTATAAAATTCGTTGGTTCAATGGTTCATGGTCTGGCTGGTATGTCACAGGAGTTAATGATATCGATTGGAAGTTTAACACTAGTCCTAATGATATGCGTCGTGTTTGGAGCTATTTTACTGACCACCAACATCAATACATTTTGTGTAAATAACTGGTGCAAATAACCCTGATGTCTAATAGATTTATTGATAGACAATAAGACTATCAAGACGTTTATAGATGTCTTCCTCTATGGAAGACATCTTCCTCTTTTATGGGATGCCAGGATTACCTCTGGAGGGTGAATCGCAATGCATGCTGTTTGACCCGGTGGGTGTAACGGGCATCTTGCGCGGTGGAACAGGCATCTTGCCTGTTTCATTTTCCCACGCAACTTTTGCCTATTGCTAGCATGCCTATTGCCTTGCGCGTAGCGCTATACCAATCCGTTGCCCATGTTGCCTGATCTGAGATACCCTATGCCTTGGTTCCATTTAAGAAAATCATGGTCACTAAGCTCCTTACCATTCTCCAGAAAGCCCTATCACTCACAGGATTAGTACTACTCCTGTGCTTCTCAGCCTGGTCACTGCCAGCCACAGCAGCCGCCAAGATTACTCCTGAACTAGAACAACAAATACTCGAAGTAATCCGCAACCACCCAGAAGTAATCCTAGAATCAGTCCAGAGATACCAGCAGCAACTGGAACGGGAAAGCCAGCAGCGACAGCAAGCCATCTTGCAGGGCTTCAAAACCAATCCCCAAGCCTTCATTGGTTCCTCTCCCGCGACTGGCTCCATTGAAGATAAAATTGTGCTAGTAGAATTCTCAGACTTTCAGTGTCCCTTCTGTGCCAGAGCTCACGACACCGTCAACCAGTTTATAGCAAACCATGGGGATGAAGTTACCTTAGTTTACAAACACTTCCCCCTCACCGGAATTCATCCCCAAGCCCTGCCAGCGGCTCAAGCAGCTTGGGCGGCCACTCAACAAGGCAAATTCTGGCAGTACCATGATGCTCTCTTCGCTAATCAAAAGCAATTAGGAGAAGATTTATATCTTGCCATTGCCGAAGCCCTAGATTTAGACCTAGAACAGTTTAACCGAGACCGGAACGTAGCTGATAGTGCCATTGCAGAAGACATGCAGCTAGCACAACTATTGGGACTGAGCGGCACACCTTTCTTTGTTATGAATGGTGAAGCCTTCTCTGGTGCCGTGCCCCTAGAACAGATAGAAGCGATATTGGCACGAGTGCGCTAAATAAAGTAGGGTGGGCAAATTAATCTAATCTCGAATAGTCACAAGAACCAAATTGTTTTTGCCCACCCTACTCCCTACTCCCTACTCCCTATTCCCTATTCCCTTAGGTGGTGCGTTACGGGGCGGACTATCGCAACGCTGGCTACGAAGCGGAAAATGAGTGCAAGTCCGCCCCTAACGCACCCTACGCACTGTTTTTGCCCACCCTACTCCCTACTCCCTACTCCCTACTCCCTATTCCCTAATCCCTTTGCTAAAAACAGTTGCTATTTCCTCCGCTGTTCTTTTTTCTCGCCAAAGCCACTGGTTATCCTGACCATGCTCCCGAATATAATAGATAGCTTCATCAAGTAATGATGGGATTTCATCAAAGGTTTTAAAGGTTGAACCCACAGAGACTGGCCAATTAACTTGATGCCGGAGTACTGGATAATCAGAAGTAATTACATAGCAACCACAGCAAGCGGCATCACTCAATACACCACTGGTACGGTAGTAATAGCGATGTTTTTCGTAATGGGCTACTAAAATATCTACCTCATTTAACAAATCAAGATATTGTTTTTCAGTAGTTGTATCATACATTTTGACTCCCAAGTTATCTAAATCCTTAGGCTTCTGCCAAAATGGTACCCCAAGCACTAGCTCAGATTTATGGTCAGATAATTTAGTATAGTCTTTCAAGATTTCAATTATCTTAGCGATTGGCTTATCCTTACGAATCATGCCAACCACACCGATTTTAATTTTTTTATCGGTAGGCAGCCTTTCTCCTGGCTTTAAATTGGGGTAAGCATCGCTCCTGATTGGCATCGGTATTTTTACTTTGGCAGACGCTGGTAATCTAAACCGTTTGGGTAAAACCTCATCATCCATTTCAAATAAAACTGCCTTAAGGTTAAAATACTTGAGGAAAAACTTGAGGTACATTAAGCCCAAAAACTTTAAAGTACTGTGCATAGCTAATTGTTGATTCCAGTGAAGACAAATCCAAACGGGTTTGCGATGCCATGCCAGTAATGGGAGAAGTAAATAGATATTTTGGAGATAAATTTCAAAGAGAAAAAGTCCATCATAGTCTTGACGCTCTTCACTCGTCAAAGACCTTATGCCCATAGCAATATGACGATATTCCCGACGTAAGTGTAATCCTATCCTATAGGGAAACAGGTTAGTAAAATTTTTGATGGAATCAGGGATAGGAATTTCAATGGACAAAAAATCGAGCTTAATTTCCTGAGAGTAAAAATTAATCAGGAGTAGGTCTTGGAGACCATTGTGCATTATTTTCATAGCAGCTTATATTGGTAAGATTAGATTTATTTCAGGGAACAGGGAACAGGGAACAGTGGACAGTAATTGACAAAAAAGTAGAGGTTTATTTGAGAGTAGGTAACTGTTACCAGAGATAAGTAGGTAAAAAAAATAAACCCAGCCATCAGAACTTTTTCCAGCAAAGATTGACTGTGGTTTATATGTCACAGCGGTAATAATTATGCCTACCTACTTAGAGAGATTTGCTTGGCTTGATTAAGGAATCTAGATTAAGCAATCTCTAAGTGATACTTAGATAGTTCCCTAAAATTTTGTGGAAGTAACAGTAAGGCAGAATGGAGAATGAAGAATGTAGAATTAAGAATGCAGAATGTAGAATGCAGAAGTTGCGTAGGGTGCTTTAGGGACGGGCTCGCCCTCATTTTCTCGGTAGCCAATTTTGGGACAGTCCGCTCCGAAAATTGAAACGGGCAAGATGCCCATTCCACAACAAGATGCCCATTCCACAACAAGATGCCCATTCCACAACAAGATGCCCATTCCACAACAAGATGCCCATTCCACAACAAGATGCCCATTCCACAACAAGATGCCCATTCCACAACAAGATGCCCATTCCACAACAAGATGCCCATTCCACAACAAGATGCCCATTCCACAACAAGATGCCCATTCCACCCACCAGGTCAAACAGCTTTTAGGAGATGCACCCAAAGCACAAGGCAGTTGTCAATGGGGTTTTGTACCTCAACCAATTGACAACTGCTATCGGGTTTAGCGGCAGGGGCGAGGAAACAAGCGGCATCGCTACTCCCAGATCTGCTGTTCTTTTATTCGCTGTTCCCTAAAACCAAGTACCTCAGCCCATTGATAAATACTGTAAAATTAGAGTAGTTAACTGACTACGCCCGAACCAAGACTTATGCGTGACCTAGAACAACTAACAAAAGATATTCAAGAACTACCAGAAGATGCTCAAAAAATTATTGCCGATATCATTGAAGTGTTCAAAAAACTGTATTTAACGAAAAAAACGCCATCTCTTCACCCTCTGGAATTAGACAATCAACCTTTTATTGGTATGGGTCGTGATCGACAAGATACTCAAAATAGTAGCGAATGGGTGAGAAGAATTCGACAACAGCATTGGCAGGGCTAAAATGGAAGCAATTCTAATCGACACTGATATTTTGATTGATCTTGCCAATAACGACTCAATTGCTAAATAACGCCTGGTAAGAGAATCTAAAACATCTCTATTGAAAATCAGTATTATTACTAAACTATAATTAATTGTTGGTTGTCGAAATAAACAAGAATTAGACTCTTTGGATAAATTCCTCAGGCAGTTTTATATCATTCAACTCAATCCTCAGATATCCCTCAAAGCCGAACAGTTGATGGGTAGTTACTATCTCAGTCATGGACTCCTAATCCCAGACGCTCTAATTGCTGCTACCGCTATTGAAAATCAAATTCCTCTACTCAGTAAAAATCAACGAGATTATCGCTTTATATCAGCACTCAGTCTATTGAAATATCCATAACATTGATGGAAAACTATTGCTAGCATGCCTATTGCCTACTCCCTACTCCCTACTCCCTACTCCCTACTCCCTACTCCCTACTTCCACCATCGGCTAACATCATCAACCGCTGCCACCGTTTCTCTTAGGGCTTCAACACTCCCAAGCTCGATGATTAAAGGAGCTAATTGAGGAAGATGGTTAAGAAAATCGGGACGGCTTAGACTAGCTAAACAATCAAGAATTTGTTGCCAACCAGAAAAATCAATCAACGAAGGATTTAATTTCTTAAGCAAGTTTTCTAAGAAAGAGGTTTGGGAAAATCCATTCAGGGTTCTGACGACACTTAAGGCTTCTGGTAACAACACTTCCGGTAAGTAGGGTTCTAAGCCCCCCAAGGCATTGCCTTGCTGATAATCAGAGCGAATGGCTCTGGCGCAATCTAAGGCTTGGCCTAAAAACACTGGCGGTAAGTGGGGGGCTAAGTCAGTTAAGAGATCGACTCGTTCGTAGTCATTCTCGGCTCTGACACAATCTAAGACTTCTGGTAACACTTCTGGAAAATGGGGGGCTAAGCGGATTAAGGCATAGGCTTGGGAGGATGGACTCCGAATGGCTCTGATGCTATCTAAGGCTTCTGGTAATAGTTCGGGTAAGTGGGGAGCTAAACGGATTAAGGCATGGTCTCGGTGGAATTGATTCCGAATCGCTCTGGCGCAATCTAAGGCTTTTGGTAACAGTTCAGGTAAGTGAGGGACTAAGGCTCCCAAGGCTAAAGCTCGGCAGTATTCATCCCGAAGGGCTCTAGCACAATCTAAGGCTTGCTGTAACAACACATCGGATACGTGGGGGGCTAAGGCGATTAAGGTATTGGTTAGGTAGTATTCATGCCCAATCCCTTTGGCTTCATGTAAAACTTGCCGTAACAACACATCGGGTAAGTGAGGAGCTAAGCCGATTAAGACATCGACTCGCAGGGATTGATAATCAAAGGTTCTGGTGTAATCTAAAACTTGCTGTAACAACACATTTGGTAAGTGGGGAGCTAACCTGATTAAGGTCTTGACTTGGAAGGATTTATCCGGAATGGCTTTGGTAGCATCTAAGGCTTCTGGTAACACTTCGGGGAAGCGGGAGGCTAAGGCAATTAAGACATTGACTGGTGGGTCGTATCTGGGAAGAGCTCTAGTAATTTCTAAGGCTTGGGGTAACAACACTTGAGGTAAGTGGGGCGCTAAGGCTCTTAAGGTCTGGACTCGGTGGTATTCATTCCGAATAGCTCTGGTAATTTCTAAGGCTTGGGGTAACAACACTTGAGGTAAGTGGGGGGCTAAGGCTCTTAAGGTCTGGGCTCGTTGCTTTTCATCCCGAATGGTTCTGGTAACCTCTATGGCCTGGGTTCGGAAAGATTTAGACATTTCCGGTAAGTGGGGAGCTAAGGTGATTGAGGCATGGGCTCGCTGGTCTTGATCCGGAATGTTTCTGGCGAAATCTAAGGCTTCTGGTAACAATTCGGGGAAGTGGAGGGCTAAGCCGATTAAGGCATAGCGTTGCAAGTATTCATCGCCAATCCCTGGGACGTAACGTAAGACTTCTTGGTCTAAGAACACTTCCGGTAAGTCAAAGACAAAGAGGATTAAAGCCTCGGCTCGGTCTTCTTCATCCCCAAGGCCTCTGGCGTAATCTAAGGCTTGGTGTAACAACACTTCCGGTAAATGAGAGGCTAACTCCTTTAAGGCCTCCTCTCGGTCTCCTTTATCCTGAATAGCTTTGGCAGCATCTAAGGCTTCTGGTAACACTTCCGGGAAGTTGACAGTTAAGGCAATTAAGGCATCGGCTCGCCAGTATTCATCCCGAACCCCACTGGCAACCTCTAAGGCTTGGGGTAAGAATACTTCCGGTAAGTAGGGGGCTAAGTTTTTTAAGACTTTTGCTCGTCGCTCGTGTCGCTCCTCATTAATATAGAAGCTATATTTTAATTTAAAGAGATAGATTCGCTTGTCTGTACCCTCTAAGGTATCGGCGTGGTCATATTCATGCCCAAGGGCTCTCGCACCATCTAAGGCTTCTGGTAACACTTCCGGAAAGTGAACAGCTAAGGCTCCTAAGGCATCGACTCGGTCTGCTTCATCGCGAATTGCTCTGGCGAAATCTAAGGCTTCGGGTAACACTTCCGGGAAGTTGGCAACTAAGGCTCTTAAGGCATCGACTCGGTATGTTTCATCCCAAAAGGACTTGACTCGGTATGTTTCATTCCAAAGGGCTCTGAGGGAATCTAAGGCTTCTGGTAACACTTCCGGGAAGTGGGCGGCTAAGTCAATTAAGGCTCTTGTTCGCTGGTTTCCATCAGGAATGGCTTTGGCACAATCTAAGGCTTCTGGTAATACTTCCGGGAAGTGTGGGGCTAAGTCGATTAAGACATGAGCTCGGTAGGATTCATGCTTAATCTCTCTAGCACAATCTAAGGCTTCGGGTAACACTTGAGGTAAGTAGGGGGCGAAGCCGATTAAGGCTTGTGCTCGGTCCTCTTCATCCCCAATCTCTCTGGCACAATCTAAGGCTTGAGGTAACAACCCTTGAGGTAAGTGGGGCGCTAACCCGATTAAGAAATTGACTCGGTTGAATTCATCCCCAATCTCTCTGGCACAATCTAAGGCTTGAGGTAACAACCCTTGAGGTAAGTGGGGGACTAAGGCGATTAAAACATCGACTCGGTTGAATTCAGCCTTAGTCTCTCTGGCACAATCTAAGGCTTGGGGTAACAACCCTTGAGGTAAGTGGGGAGCTAAACCGATTAAGGCGTTAGCTCGGGGATTAGGTCGCTCGCCTTTACTCGCAATGGCTCTAGCACAATCTAAGGCTTGAGGTAACAACCCTTGAGGTAAGTGGGGAGCTAACCCGATTAAAGCATTAGCTCGATGGTATCTATTCCGAATGGCTCTAGCAATGTCTAAGGCTTCTGGTAATAAAGAAGGGGGAAGATACTCACTAATTGCCTTCAAACCTTCTGCTTTATTTTCAGAATCTTTGCTCTGTCGCACATAAGCTAGTGCTTGAGCTGGGGTCCAGATTTCTTTTTCAACTAATGCTCCCATTAACTCTGGACCAATATTTCCAGCCAAGCTGTTGAGGGATGTAGTAATCAGAGCATACCGACACTGTAGACTAATCGATTCTGTAGGATTTTCTGTAAAATTAGCTGCTGCTATTGCCCAAGCTCTCGATACATCCTTGATAAAATTAGCAGTTTTTCCCTGTCTCTCACACTGCCAATACCAACCGTTATCTCCTGCTGGCGTTTCTTCTTTCAGGAGTTGATGAATGTCATTAATTTTTTTTGCTTTCTCTAGATGCCAGATTAAGTGATTATAGATGTAACCATCATCGGGTAAGGTATGCCATAATCCCTTTTCAGTCTTAGTTTGATAACGTTCTAATAATTGTTGATGGGCTTCGGTAATTGATAATCCTAGCTCTGATTGTACCAGACTACGGGCTAAATCATGTAACAAGTCATGGAGGCGATAGTTAGTGTCTGGTGTAGTAGAGACCCCTGGTAGTAATAAGGCTTTTTGTCGTAAGTATCTTAACGTATCTTTGGCTTCAACTAAATTACAATCCCATAAGGTAGTCGCCATAGACTCAGTAATGGTGACATCCTCCGGCAGTATCCCTAACCAAGCAAAGTTTTTAAATCTATCGTCGTCGAATAATCCCTTTAAACTGAGATTAAAGGAAGCCACTAGACTATAGTTTTTGCGCTTAGCGTCACTTGGCTCTTCCTCTGCTTTCAATCGATCCAAAGCTTCTACACCAATAATTAAATCTTGTAACTCATCCAGTAAATCCTGCCAAGAGATGCCATCCCTAACTTGGGCAGCAGCTAATTCTAATGCTAGGGGTAAGTAGCCGACAGTTTTGGCTAAGGTTTCAGCATATTCGAGTTCTTGATTAGTTAATTTTTTATTAGTTATCTCGTTGGTTAAACAAGACGCTAATAACTCCAAGGATTCATTGGGAGTCATCACGTCCAAATCATAGGGAATCGCATCTTTAACCTGGGCTTCTCTGGTAGTTACTAAAAGCCGACAGCCATCCCCAGCCACTCGAAAGGGTTCAACATGGTCAGGATGCCAAACATCATCGACAACTAGCAAGGCTTTTTTATCGGATAATAATGTTTTTAGTTGTAAAGAAGCTGCCTCAGTGTTAATTGGTTTAAAATCATAATCTCCTAATTGCTGTATCCAGCTACTTAGAAAAGATAAAATATCAGGTTGCTGACCTAAGGTTGCCCAAAAAATCCCATCGGTAAAATGGGATTGAACCTCTTTGTCATGGGCTAATGCTGCAGCTAAGGTGGATTTTCCAATTCCTCCTAAACCATAGATAGCACTAACAACTAACGTGCCAGCTTTAGCGGTTTCTTGGGATAAAAGGATTTGTTTTAGTCGTTGGCTTACTTCCGGGCGTTCCACATAATAAGGAGGTAGTGGGGGAGCTTGATTGAATCGAGTTTGGTTATTCATATTATCAATGTTGTAATTTTCACTAGTAGTCACTAAATGCTCGATACTTTGGACAACTTCCGGATTTTGTTTCGCTGCTGCTTCTACTTCTAATACCACTTCGGCATAATCAAGAGATTGTCTGGAGCTTTTGCGATCGCAGTTACTGTATATGGAGACTGGTTTCTCAGAGATTCCACAAACTGGCTAGTATTGTCCCAGACAACTTGCCCGACATTTCCCCCAGTTTTTTCTATAGCTTTAGTGGCGAGCACAGTAGCAATAGCGAAAACGGCAGCAGCGAATAATTCCATTGTTGAAGGAGATGACTCACAATTTCAGTATACAGAGGTTTTCAATTCGGTCAGGTAAAAATGTCTGGGTTTTAGGGAGTTAGTTAGTAGGGTGGGCAGTGCCTACTAATGCTATCGCCAGCTACTGTTATCTATCTTTTGCACTGCCCACCCCACATCAATATTCTCGCTTTGTGATTGATTCGCCCGGTGGGCAGTGCCTACTAATGCTATCGCCAGCTGCTGTTATCTATCTTTTGCACTGCCCACCCCACATCAATATTCTCGCTTTGTGATTGATTCGCTATTTTAAAGTTAGTAGGGTGGGCAGTGCCTACTAATGCTATCGCCAGCTGCTGTTATCTATCTTTTGCACTGCCCACCCTACATCAATATTCTCGCTTTGTGATTGATTCGCCCGGTGGGCAGTGCTTACTAATGCTATCGCCAGCTGCTGTTATTTATCTTTGGCACTGCCCACCCTACATCAATATTTTTCTTCTGTTCCCTGTTCCCTATTCCCTGTTCCCTTTGCTATGGCATACATTCAACAGTAAAGGCAAAGATTGCTCGAATTGATTCTGGAGTTAGTGTTGGATAGCTTTCCAATATCTGTAACTCTGTCCAACCAGCAGCAAACAAGCCTAAAATAAACTCAACGGATAAACGAGTGCCTTTAACCACTGGCTTCCCTAATAAAATGTTGGGATTGGAATGAATGTATTCTCTCCAATTCATGATGATTAGTTGTTTACTTAGATTTATGGTTAATCTAGTTTATAGCATTTATCGAAAAATTAGGTGTCGTCAAGGATTTCATTAAGCTCCTTAACTTGATTGGTAGCAATATCTGCTTCTGCTCTGGCAATAAGCTTGTCTAGCTTTCCAGATTTTAGGTCAGATTCTAGCTGCTGGTCCCACCTATTATCGCGCATCATCTAAATAATTTTGTAAGCGGGCTGCCAGCTCTATAATCTCGCTGTTCGGTAATTGTCGAATAGCTGTTTCGATTTCATCAAGGGTTAACATAACTAGTCTGTAAATGATGATTGATACTATCCTATAGCATTTTGAGTTTAAATGTAAACATAGGATTGATGTAAAAAGGGAGTAGGGAGTAGGGAGTAGTAAAAGGGAACAGGTAACAGGGAACAGGAAACAAAAATTATTACAATTAATTTACAATTGCTATAACCCAAAAAAACTAGCTAAATCCTACACAAATTTGAGTATAAATCCTGTTAAAAATTTTAGTTGTAAATAAATGTAAAAACTTTTAATTGCCCCTTGCTTTTTTTCGAGTAGTTATGTATAGTATAGAAAGTGACGACCGATACTAATAACCGCGCTGGTCATAACCATTAATCCACACCAGCGCGGTTTTCCTCCCACCTAAATAGGAGTTACTTCTATGATGCCAAAAATATCACGATCATTAATTCTGGCTTTTATATCAGCTAGAAGCCTATTCCACATGTCACAGGCTAGAAGCCTATTCCACATGTCACAGGCTAGAAGCCTATTCCACATGTCACAGGCTAGAAGCCTATTCCACATGTCACAGGCTAGAAGCCTATTCCACATGTCACAGGCTAGAAGCCTATTCCACATGTCACAGGCTAGAAGCCTATTCCACGGTACTTGAGCTAATTTTGAATAAAAACTGAATGCTTACCTCAAATCCCTCTAAAGACTCAAGTCAAATCTTGCTTTAACTAGAGAAAATAAAATATAATAATTGTTTTATCAAAAACTGCCAGCATCCAGAACAGGAGTCTACCACCGGTGGTTATAGAAATCCCCAAAAGCACTTACGAAGCCAAAACTCAGGAAATTGCCAGAGAACTTCTAGCCGCAACTCGGGAGAAAGGTTCCTTTCTTGCCCAAATGCGAGACCAAATGCGGTGGGATGATAAGTTACTAGCCTGGGCAATGAGTAATCCAGGACTACGGGTGCAGCTATTTCGCTTCATCGATACCCTACCGGCACTGCGTAGCCAAACGGAAGTTGCTCGTCACTTTCAAGAATACCTAGGGGATGAGTCAGTAGAACTGCCTGCTGCCCTGAAGGGAATGCTCAATTTCACCAATCCCGACTCCATACCAGGACAACTGGCAGCCAAAACCATATCTGCTGCTGTAGCCACCCTAGCCCAAAAGTATATTGCTGGGGAAAATCTCAACCAGGCCCTTAAAACCATTAAACGCCTGCGAAACCAGAAGATGGCATTTACCCTAGACTTATTGGGAGAAGCCGTAATTACAGAAGTAGAAGCTCAGTCTTACCTAGACCGCTATCTGCAACTGATCGAACAACTCACTGAGGCAGCAAAACAGTGGTCTAAGGTAGAGGAAATTGATGTTGCTGATGGTAAATCCTTGCCACTCGTCCAAGTATCGGTTAAACTGACAGCATTCTACTCTCAATTTGATTCTCTTGATCCTCAGGGTAGCCAAAATCGGGTGTGCGATCGCATCCGCAAATTGCTCCGCCGTGCCAAAGAATTGGGGGCGGCGGTTCATTTTGATATGGAGCAGTATGAGTACAAAGACATTACTTTCTCCATACTCAAAGACTTGTTAATGGAAGAAGAGTTTCGCTCTCGCACCGATATCGGTGTTACCATGCAAGCCTATCTGCGAGAGTCACAACAAGATTGTCAGGACTTGATTGCCTGGGCAAAACAGCGGGGTAATCCAGTAACCATACGCTTGGTCAAAGGAGCCTATTGGGACCAAGAGACGATAACAGCACTCCAAAACCATTGGCCCCAACCAGTATATAACCAGAAAGCCGCCACAGATGCCAATTTTGAGCGTATCACCCAACTGCTGCTAGAAAACCACGAGTATGTTTATAGCGCTATTGGTTCCCATAACGTGCGCTCCCAAGCTTATGCGATCGCAATTGCTGAAAATCTCAATATCCCCCGTCGCTGCTTTGAGATGCAAGTCCTCTACGGTATGGGAGACCAACTCGCCAAAGCCTTAGTCAATCAGGGTCATCGAGTCAGGGTTTATGCACCCTATGGAGAGCTCCTACCAGGAATGGCTTACCTGATTCGGCGGCTATTGGAAAATACCGCAAATAGTTCCTTCCTACGACAAAGCTTAGAAGATAGACCCGTAGAGGAATTGATTGCACCACCACAACAGTTACAGGAACAGTTGAATGTTGGCACGTTGAATGTTGGCACGTTGAATGTTGGAAAGTTGAATGTTGAAAGTTCACAACCGTCTTCAAACCTACCCTACGGGAACGCCAAAGGCGAACAACCTACTAACCTACCCTACGGGAACGCCAAAGGCGAACAACCTACTAACCTACCCTACGGGAACGCCAAAGGCGAACAACCTACTAACCTACCCTACGGGAACGCCAAAGGCGAACAACCTTCCAACCTACCCTACGGGAACGCCAAAGGCGAACAACCTTCCAACCTACCCTACGGGAACGCCAAAGGCGAACAACCTTCTAACCTACCCTACGGGAACGCCAAAGGCGAACAACCTGCTAACCTTCAACCTACTAACCCATTCACCAATGCTGCCAATACAGACTATGCTCAGCTAGAAGCCAGAGAAAAAGCTAAACAAGCCTTACTTACCGTTCGCCAACAACTAGGTAAGACCTATTTACCCTTAATCAATGGGGAATATCAGCCTACAACAGACACAGTAGATTCTGTTAATCCCTCTAACCCTAGGGTCGTGATCGGGAAAATTGGATTAATTTCTGTAGAACAAGCAGAATTAGCAATCGAGAAAGCTAAAGCAGTATTTCCCAGTTGGCGACGTACACCAGTAAGCGAACGTGCTGGTATTTTACGTAAAGCAGGAGACTTGATCGAACAACGCCGTGCTGAATTATCAGCCTTGGTCTGTCTGGAAGTTGGGAAACCATTACGGGAAGCGGATGCAGAAGTCTCCGAAGCGATTGACTTCTGTCATTACTACGCATCAGAGATGGAACGGCTAAGGGATGGATATAACTACGACATTGCTGGAGAAACCAATCGCTATGTCTATCAACCCCGAGGTATTGCCCTAGTCATTTCTCCTTGGAACTTCCCCATGGCCATTACTACAGGAATGACTGTAGCAGCCCTAGTGGCTGGGAATTGTACTCTACTCAAACCCGCAGAAAACTCCTCAGTGATTGCCGGGAAAATAGCTGAAATTTTAGTAGAAGCCGGGATACCCAAAGGAGTATTTCAATTCGTTCCAGGCAAAGGCTCAACCGTCGGTGCCCATATGGTCAAGCATCCCGATGTCCATCTAATTGCCTTTACCGGTTCCCAAGAAGTCGGTTGTCGTATCTACGCCGATGCCGCCATTGTGCAACCAGGTCAAAAACATCTCAAGCGAGTCATTGCGGAGATGGGAGGTAAGAATGGAATTATCGTAGATGAAAGTGCTGACCTCGACCAAGCTGTAGCTGGAGTCGTGAAATCAGCATTTGGTTACAGTGGTCAAAAGTGTTCCGCTTGCTCCCGAGTAATTGTGTTAGAGCCAGTGTATGAAAGCTTCCTAAAACGGTTAGTGGAAGCAACGCGATCGCTTAACATTGGGCCAGCAGAAGCACCCAGTACCCAGGTCGGTCCAGTGATAGATGCTACTGCACGCGATCGCATTCGGGAGTACGTTGAAAAAGGACGTCAGGAAGCTAACGTAGCATTAGAAATGCCAGCACCTGAGACCGGATACTTTATTGGTCCAGTTATCTTTAAAGATATCTCCCCCAAGGCCACCATTGCCCAAGAAGAAATCTTTGGTCCAGTAGTAGCAGTAATGGCCGCAAAGAATTTCCAAGAAGCCCTTGATATAGCCAACAGTACCAACTATGGGCTCACCGGAGGCTTATATTCTCGCACTCCATCCCATATAGAACAAGCCTCAGCCGAGCTTGAGGTCGGTAATCTATATATCAACCGCAATATTACCGGATCCATAGTATCACGGCAACCGTTTGGTGGGTTCAAGATGTCTGGAGTAGGGTCAAAAGCAGGAGGTCCCGATTATCTAGTCCAATTCCTCGAACCCCGTACTATTACTGAAAATATCCAGCGACAAGGCTTTGCCCCCATTGAAGGCATGGAATAGTTTCTAGGTAAGCTATCAGCGTGTCGCGTATCAGCTATCAGCTAATGCTTCACAGGCTAGAAGCCTGTGCCACGCTACTTGAGGTGCTATCAGCTTATGTGCGTCACAGCGTCGTTCGCACAGCGTGGCCAAACGCGCCCCGCGTGGCCTAAAGGCCAAGGCCAAAGCCTGTGCCACAAAGCTGATAGACTTTTCTCGAGACTTTCAATTCTCATTAATTTATCAATATTAAATTCTCCCAAATGAAGTTTATTTTAAGCTGACCGCTGACCGCTGACCGCTGACCGCTTACTTATGAACTTAGTAGGAAATTCCTCGATATCGCTTTTTAGACTTTTTTCGAACAAACCCTTTATCATCCGTCTGTAACTGGGATTCCGGTAACTCGATTAACATAGCTTCCACTTCATAGACAATCCCTCGATATTTTTTTTTAAACACCCGTTTACCAGATTGCTTAGTAATTTGCTGACCACTAGGATTCAGGTCGCCCTCAGCTTTTGGTGTATTAGAACTCTTGCAAAAGTAATTTTCTGATAGTGTTTGCGTCAATTCTTCTCCACTGTTCCCTGTTCCCTGTTCCCTGTTTCCGACTTCTGCAAGAAGTGTATTGTTCTGGTCACTGACTGCTGTCTCAGAAACCACTTTCTCCTTGCAAAAGTAATTTTCTGATAGTGTTTGCGTCAAATCTTCTCCACTGTTCCTTGTTCCCTGTTCCCTGTTTCCGACTTCTGCAAGAAGTGTATTGTTCTGGTCACTGACTGCTGTCTCAGAAACCACTTTCTCCTGATCGAGATTACCAGTAGGTACTTTTGGAGTTGCAGGGGAATCAGATTCTGTCGAATTGTGCCAGTCTCCGGGGTTTTGAGTTATGATTGGAGTTTCTGAAGATGTTTCAGATTTTGACAGTGAATCAGGTAAATCTGATACAGGGAGTTGGTTATGATTTGTGGTTGGTTCACCATCAAGAGTGTCAGTAACTCTCCCTTCCGGTTGGGGGCTATTGATTGGTGAAGCAGAAGCTTCATCGGTTAAACTCACCCCTTGTTGCTCAATCCAAACCGTCAGATAATGCGGATTTTCTAAAACTAAATACAGAGGCCGAAATTCCTCAGAGATTTCGCAACTACAAAGCTTTAATGATTTTTGATAAGCATTTGGAGAAATATCAAAACCTCTAGTGAATATTTTATTTTGGAAAATAATTGTAGATTCATCGAGCCACTGAATCTCTTGATTAATCTTTTCTCGATCAATTATTAACATTTGGGTAGTT
Source organism: Moorena sp. SIO4A1 (assembly GCF_010672065.1). Lineage (NCBI taxonomy): Bacteria > Bacillati > Cyanobacteriota > Cyanophyceae > Coleofasciculales > Coleofasciculaceae > Moorena > Moorena sp. SIO4A1. Next base: position 64,183 of record NZ_JAAHHX010000006.1, read on the forward strand.
TACCCCCTACTTGATCTATTTTTGGAAATAGCTGGTGAGATTGTGGCAATTTTGCTCTGGAAGTGTCAACAGAAAAATGTAGTCAATTGCGTCGCAGATTTGGCTACATCCTTGACCCAATATACTTAAAATTTATCTAATGCTGGGATTTTGGGCATCGAGCTGGAGTCTTGCCCAGTCAATTAACGGTTTCACGCCTATGTGGGTAAAGATCAAGTATTTAGGATGGACTAAATCTGGTATACCAATCTATCACAAATAAATTTAATTGTCAACCATAAAATGTAGCTAGTTTTACAATTAACCCAACCTTCCTTGTCTCCTCTTGCAGAAATCCCTACATTTCTGTCTTGGTAATTGGGGCTCTAATCACTATATACTCCGTTCAAATAATTAGTTAAGCAAGTACACAAAACTTTTCCCACTTCCGACTTCCCACTTCTGACTTGCCTACTCCCTACTGCCGCGCAACCCAGGACGAAAGTCCCTCAACCATCTGATTTTCTACAATCAAACTTATAGCATTCGCCAGGGCAGTTAGGACATGAAAAAAGTCTCAAACCTAAATAAGCGCAAGAGTTTGACTTCTGACTTCTGACTTCTGACTTCTGACTTCTGCTATAGACGGTTTTTGAGCCAATTCGTGAGGGAGATAACTGTGATTTCGGTAGCTGGGTCAAGACATGTTGCTCCTGGTAATAAATCCCTCGATATTACTTTTTAGACAGCCGTTTAAGAGATTGCTTAGTAATTTCCTGAAACCTAGGATGCAGGTGGAACTCAGATTCCGGAATCTCTTGCTCCTGATTGAGATTACCAGTAGCTAATTTTGGAGTTGCCGGGGAATAATATTCTGTGTGATTGTACCAGTATCCAAGGTTTTCAGTAACTATCGAAGCTTCGGAAGCTGAAATATCTTCGGGGAGTGAATCAGGTAAAACTTCCCTAGGAAACTGGTTAGGATTTCTGGATTGTTCACCATCAAAATATCTGGGATTTTCCCCTTTAGATATAGCTGCCATTAGTGGTAACGAATCCGTGGATTTAGGTTGATCACTATTTATTGGTGAACTATAAACTTTGTTAGCTAAACTTACCTCTTCTTGCTCAATCCAAATTGTCAAATAATGCCGATGTTCTACAAGCAAATACAAAGACGAATATTCATCAGATATTTGGGAACGACAAAACTTGAATGCTTTTTGATAAGCCTTTGGGAAAATATCAAACCATTTAGTGAATAGTTTATTCTGGAAAATAATTTGAGATTTATCCAGCAATTCAATTTTTTGAGTGGTTGCTTCTTTATTAATGAGAAACATAACATTGTTTAATTGCTTGACTTGAGTAAACCTGAACTATTGCGTTTCCTAGTAAGCTTGAGGTAAATCTAAATTTTATTTCTTGCTTCCTGCTCCCTAATCCCTGCTCCCTAAAACTAAAGAGGAAAGTACCTCACCCGATGGAGAACTGCTATAGGGTTTCTAAAGGTGCGCTTGACCCATTAAGAATTAAATTAGCCAAGGTCAAGCGCACCTTGTATTGATGCAGTCGCTCATGGGAGAAACCCCCTTTTGTGGCGCTGCATCGCTAAGTAACTTATGGGCTGAAATTATTACCCAGTAATGATTTTAGCTTGCCGGTTACCCCCCCAGAGGCTCTAGTTAATCATAAATTATAATGGCATCAATTATAATAATGGTATCAATTATAGTATTTTTAAGATAAATTACTGAGGAATACGCGAATTCTCTTAAGAAGATACCCTGATAACAAGTATTTATTTATACAAGTCTGTTAGTATTATTCTTGATTTATCCGTTATTGTTTATGAAATCAATGATAGATATCAGTATCATTACGGTAGTGATATCACCTTTAATAGAAGTCGTCGTATTAAATTAATTTTGACTAGATAAATTACAAATTATAAAACTATAAAGTGATGTGGCTACTCAAAGACCGTATCTATCCAGACAAGCAGTGGGAGCAAGAAATACCGATTGGCATCGGAATTCTTGGCTTCGGAATACTAATGCTCTACTGGGTTGCTCCCTTTATTCTGATCAGCAGTGGTTCTCAGCCTCCCTTACCCCTCGTAGCTGCTGCCATTTCCATTAATGTCATGGGAGTCTTTCTACACTATGCCAGTGATGCCCAGAAATACTATACTCTCAAGTATCGTTCTGGATTAATCACAGAAGGATTCTTTGCTCGCTGTCGAAACACAAACTACTTGGGAGAAATCCTGATCTACTCTGGTTTTGTCATGCTAGCTCAGCACTGGCTACCCTTTGTAATTTTGGCAGGTTTTATGGCAAGTATATTTATTCCCAATATGCTCAAAAAAGATAAGTCTCTCTCCCGCTATCCAGAGTTTGCTGACTACAAAGCTAATTCTGGACTACTACTACCACAGCTATTTTTAGCTACTACTTCCAATCCCAAAGATACAGATTTTGCCCAAAAAACCAGGTAGTCATAAATTATAGCATTTCTCAATTCGGTGAAGTACAAAGCCCTGGGTTGTAGGGAGTAGGGAGTAGGGAGTAGGGAGTAGGGAGTAGGGAGTAGGGAGTAGGGATTAGCCAAGCACCCATTGAAGATATGACCAAACCATCTAAGCAGTGTTTTTCCCTAAGATGGCGATTTTTGATTATCGTCCTTTTACTGCTAGGAATCTTCTTCCGCTGCTTCAATCTAAACCATAAAATCTACTGGCACGATGAGGTTTATACTTCAATTCGGAGTTCTGGCTACACCGGAGATGAAGTAATTAAGGAAGTTTTTGATGGTAGGGTAATTGGTGTTGAAGACTTACAAAAGTATCAGCATCCCAATCCTGAAAAAAACTTAGGGGATACTATTAATGCCTTAACTACAAACCCAGAACATCCACCCCTATATTATTTAATGGCCCGGTTTTGGCGGCAGCTATTTGGTGCTGCTGTCAATAACCCTAGGGGTTTATCTGTTCTGTTTAGCCTGCTGGTTTTACCAGCTATCTATTGGCTGTGCTTAGAATTATTTGAATCCCCTTTAGTGGGATCGGTAGCTGTGGCACTTTTAGCGGTATCTCCCTTTCATGTGCTCTACGCTCAAGAAGCACGGGAATATAGTCTATGGACATTGACTATTATCCTATCTTGTGCGTCTCTGTTGCGAGCTATCCGGAAAACTAAGGATAGTACAAAAGTAACAAGCTACCTCTGGTCATGGGTAATCTATGCTATCACCTTGGCACTTAGTCTTTACACGTTTCTATTTTCTATATTTGTGGCTATTGGACATGGAATTTATGTGTTTATAATAGAACGGTTTCGCTTTAATAAAACTCTTATTGCTTATTTGATATCATCTGGTGCCGGGTTTCTAGCCTTTTCCCCTTGGTTAGTTGTGGTGGTTATTAACTTAGCTATCATTCAGCATAAAACCCATTGGACAACTATTCAAGTTCCTTTATCATTTTTGGTAAAAATCTGGGGTATAAACCTCAGTTTGATATTTTTTGATATTGGAATACCACTGGAGCATCCATTTACCTATATAATCCCACCAATTTTAGTGAGTTTTGTGGGATATGCAATTTATTTTATCTGTCGTTATACTACCCCGCGAGTTTGGTTACTGGTTTTAACGTTAATCCTTATTACTGCATTAGGGTTAATTTTACCGGACTTAATTTGGGGAGGACGACGTTCAGTGGCGAGTCGGTATTTTCTACCTTGCTATATCGGAGTGCAGCTGGCTGTTGCTTATCTAATTACTATGTCCATAACTGGGTCGATAACTGGATCTCTATCCAGGGCTAATTTAATGGCTAATTTAAGAAGACAGAAAGTCTGGAAAGGAATAGTAGCTGTGTTGCTTACAGGGGGAGTTATCTCTTGTGCTATTAGTTCCCAAGCAGAAATCTGGTGGAACAAGCAAGTTGGAGGTAACAATCCTACTATCGCTAGAATAATTAATAAAGCTGAGCGACCTCTGGTAGTTAGCAATGTTTCTTCCGTGAATCCTGGGGATGTGATTTCTCTTAGTTATTTATTAAATCCTCAGGTAAAACTTCAGTTAGTCATTCCCCCTACTATTCCCGATATTCCTCAAGGGTTTAGTGATGTGTTTCTATTTTATCCATCTGATCATTTGCAACAAGGACTTGAGGAAAAGTATAGTACTAAGATAGAGTGGTTTGATGAGTCGAGTGTCAAGCCCCTCGGTAAGTTAAGGCTTTAAGTATAGCGGTTTTAAATTAGGTGAGATACAAATCTTTCTTTGGGTTTACGGGAACAGCGGATCTGGGAATCGGGAATCGGGAATCGGGAATCGGGAATCGGGAATCGGGAATCGGGAATCGGTAAGATAGAAAAAATCCTGTGTAACTCATTAGGATAGAAACCGCTATCTTATAATTTAAGCAGTTAATAATTGGGTAAGCTATCAGCTATCAGCTATCAGCTATCAGCTTATGGATCGCGATCGCTACCCGGTGATTCAGAGCGCGAGCGATTTTTTGCAACATCGAAAGGGACTGTCCCTCATAATCAGCATCTTCAAGTCGTGCAATCACAGGCTGCTTTGTACCTACAAGTTCTGCAAGCTGTTTCTGGGTTAACCCCGCTTTTGTTCTGGCTTCATAAATCAACTGTGCCACCTCTGCATTAAGAGAAGCTTCTGCTATCATTCCCTCCATTTCGGGGTCGGTACGAATCTTCTTGTCAATGATTTTAATGGCATCGCAAGTCTTCGCCATCTTCTTCCTCCTCTACATAGGTATGAACATCTGGGTTTTGTTCAAATAAACGCTTTCTCAAGATTACCCGTTCAATATCAATTTACTCAATCACTACAGGTAAGATTGTTGTAGCTAATTGATCTGAGCACCTAGCACTCACCACTATGAAAAGACGCTTTAGAGATCCAGTAATTTTAGGACTAATTTGGCTAGGGAGTGGATTTTGCGATCGCATTTGGTTTGCCCTAGATCACTCTGTCCCAGCTTGGGACCAGGCGGATTATTTGACCGGTTCCTTGAATTACTGGCAGGCGTTGCAGCATCCTGAGTGGTTCTCTGGAGAGTGGTGGAGCAGTTTTTGGGCAATTTCCTCAAAAGTCCCGCCATTGACTTATATTATTGCCGCAATGGTTCAGCAGCTGTTTGGAACCGGACCAGAGCTAGCTACGATAGCGCTAGTTTTATGCAGTGGAGTGCTAATTGCTTCAGTTTATGGATTAGGGCTAGTGTTATTTAACCGCCCGGTAGGGTTATGGGCTGCTGGTTTAGTCATGTTGTTACCAGGACTATATCGCTACCGTTTAGAATTTTTGCTGGATTATCCATTAACCACAGTAGTCAGTTTGTGTTTTTGGTCTCTGACAGTGTGGTGGAGTTTGGGAAGGGCAAAGACACCCTTATCGCGAACCAGAGGTGGGACCCGTGATGGCGAGCAATCCCTCGCCATCACGGAAAGCGCACCTAAAGTAAGACAAGGATGGTTGTGGGGGTTGGGGTTTGGGGTTTGTTTAGGATTAGCCTTGCTAGTTAAGCAAACCGCCTTATTTTTTCTATTTGTGCCAATCGTTTGGGCTGGGGTAAGGGTTCTGTGGCAGAGGCAATGGCAAAGGTTAGCTCAATTAATCGGCGGTTTGCTGGTATCAGTTTTGCTATTTGGTCCATGGTACCGGATTAATTGGTTGTTGATATTGACCTCTGGGAAGCGAGCAACCATAGATTCCGCGATCGCAGAAGGAGACCCAGCCCTCAATACCCTTGATGCTTGGGTTTACTACTGGAAAATCTTACCTTACCTGATCTCTTGGCCGCTGTTGTTAATACCGATAGTAGGACTATTAATTTATGGGCTCAAGTATGGGCTCAAGCAATCCGCGATCGCAAAATCGAACAATCTGCCATCCCCCCATCCCCCCATCTGGTCACTAACCTGGCTAGGAGTCTTCATAGTGGGTGGTTATCTATTGTGTTCATTGAATATTAATAAAGATGCTCGCTATATCTTGCCATTAGTTCCAGTGCTATCACTGTTTCTGGCTTATGGCTTAACCTGCTGGACTAATCGTTGGGGTAAACCCATGCGTTGGAGCACGGTAGGGCTAGCAACTGTACTGATGATGTTGAATCTATTTCCATTAGGAGGTAGAGGATTGACTCAATTACTTAGTCCCCGTGTACAACATTTTCCCTACTTAGGACAGCCATGGCCTCATCCGAAGGTAATTGCGGAAATCATCAAGACTCAACCTTACTTGCGCTCTAACTTAGGAGTATTACCGTCAACCCCAGACATTAACCAACATAACTTCAATTACTATGGTGCATTAGCCAATTTCCAAGTATACGGGCGTCAAGTGGGAACCCAAGCCAAACAAGTGAAACAGGATATGCGATCGCTTTCTTGGTTCCTCACTAAAACTGGTGCCCAAGGGTCAATCCCAGAATCCCAAGCAGCTATTGTTCAGGCAGTTGAGCAAGGGACAGAATTTGAGCTACACCAGACTTGGGATTTACCCGATGCTAGCCAACTGAAACTGTATCACAAGCGGCAGCCACCAATAGCCGTAAAACCATTATCGATAAAGCCTGTGGGTGACCAATCATCCATAAAACCCACTAGTTTCAATAGCAATGCTTCCCTGGCCAAAAGGCCACGCTACGCGAACAGCAATACTCTCAGCTCAAGCCCCAGAGTTAAATTAGACCAAGTCACCGTACCAGAAAAATCTCCTGCTGGAGTACCTGTACCAGTAACTTATCAGTGGACTGGTTCTTGGGAGCAATTACAATCTGGCATCGTTATCCTAACCTGGCAACCGGTAGATTTGTTCGCGAAGCGTGGCCTTTTGGCCAAGGTTGGTAAGTTGAAGGTTAACAAGTTGTTCGCGTTCGCGCAGCGTCGGCTTTGCCGAAAGCGTGGCCTTTTGGCCAAGGTTGGTAAGTTGAAGGTTAACCAGTTGAAGGTTGTTCGCGTTCGCGCAGCGTCGGCTTTGCCGAAAGCGTGGCCTTTTGGCCAAGGTTCAACCGAAACTAACCTTCAACCTTCAACCGAAACTAACCTGCAACCTTCAACCGAAACTAACCTTCAACCTTCAACCGAAACTAACCTTCAACCTTCAACCGAAACTAACCTACAACCTTCAACCGAAACTAACCTTCAACCTTCAACCGAAACTAACCTTCAACCTTCAACCGAAACTAACCTTCAACCTTCAACCGAAACTAACCTTCAACCTTCAACCGATACTAACCTTCAACCTTCAACCGATACTAACCTGCAACCTTCCACCCACGGATGGTTACACGACCATGGTATTGCCATGGGAGAACTACACTCTTCCCAATTACCACCTGCCAATGCCGAATTTGAAGTCATTGAACGGATGGCGATGTTTCCCCCAGCAGATATCCCAGCTGGAAGCTACACCTTAAAAGCAACTTACCTCAATCGACAAACTCGCGAAACCTATCCGATACAAGTACCAACGGTTACCTTGACCATCGATCCAGCAGCTACCCCCATAGCTGCACCAGAACTAGATTTAATCACCCAAATGCGGATATTGTCCACTAATTTACCTAAAGGACTCAATGGCCTAGAACCGGTTTTTGAAGAAACTGCCCGCATTAACCAGTACGATCCGATTCAGGACTACTTAGAGCAAGCAGATTTAGCCTTAAGCTATCGGCTGGAATTGGAACCGAATAACCTAGACTTGGCCTATGCTCTGGCCTTGAGTAGGGTATTGCAGCAAGATGTAGAAGGTGCGATCGCAGCATTAAAGCGAGTCACCCAACTTGACCCCCAAAATCCCTATGCTCACGCTTATCTTGCCTTCGTCTATCTCTATGATTGGGATGGAAAAAATGGAGAAAATGCCCTAAAACCTGCCCTTAAAATCAACCCGACTATTCCCGAACTACAAGCCCTATCTGGTATAGCTGCCTTGATGCAAGGTAATGTGTTCAAAGCTTGGAGTGTTATTCAGGGATTAGAACTTTAAAGCGATGGCCTTTTGGCCTTTTGGCCACGCTACGCGATCGCTAATTTTATTTAATTGTGAATTAATTGTGAATTAATCTCTCAAGAAGACTAAGTTTTTTAGTCTTCGCGTTCTTTGGGTCTTTGCGGTTACTCATATAGCGCTACGCGCAAGTCCGCAAGGTTCGAAGTTAGAAGTCAGAAGTAAGCTATGACTAAGTTTGCTGAGTTTAGGAATGTCAAACATCTTAATGGGTAGTGCTATAGCAAGTCTTATACCCATGAGGTACAAATCTCTGGGTTTTAGGGAGCAGGGACTGAGGCCGTGGGCCACGCGGGGCGCGTTCGGAGCAGGGAGCAGCGGATATGGGAAGAGTAACCCACCCCTAACCCCTCCCAGGAGGCAGGGCTGTTTCAAACTTTAGTAAGTTAACGATTATTGGAGATAGGGGGATAGGGGGATAGGGGGATAGGGAAATAAACTAAAATTTACCGAAAAATGCCCAAATTTAGTCATTAAAATCTTACGAATTAACCGCCTTCAATCAACTCAAATCACTAACAATTTGTTAACGGCCTTGGTGTAAGGGAACGATAAATTTGCCCAAAATCCCGAGTATTAGTCCAAAATTCTCCCCATCTCCCCATCTCCCCATCTCCCCATCTATTTTTTGCGAGAATGAAACAGCCCTGCTCCCAGGAGGGGAAGTGAGGGAAGTGGGAAAAAATAATGTGTACCTCATAGCTATGATAAACGCTATATACCAATTCCCGAACGCTTAAGATTTGGTAATAATTTTTTCTATATTTATTTTTATAGTTTCAGTATTTTTATTGAGGTAATTTAATTCAATTGCCTCAATAATTTAAGTAAAGTTTATTTAAACTAGGTTATTTGTTGAATAAACTAACCTGCAACTAAATTTTAATGTGTGAAAACAAACAATCTTATGAAAGCAAACTTTAAAAACAAACAACCTATTAATTTACTCAAACTGACAAAAAACCTATCACTAGCCATCCTAGGGTCTGTTTTGAGTTTCGCCGCGATTGAAGTTGCTAACCCAGCACCCTCTGACGCTTTTGTAATTTTTAACCGGTCTGGTAGCACACTCGGAGGTGGCTCCCGATGGGATGCAGCTCCAAGGACTATCCATGGAAAAGAGCGTTCCCTGGACGGCGGATTGCGATACTCACTACAGGGCGGTTCCTATCAAGCTTACCGAGATTTATTCACCTGGGATATTCTTCCTAGTGTCAACGAGTTTCAAAATGCCATTGAGGCTGCGTTCAACGCCTGGACTGTAGTTGACCCGGTTTCTGGCTTAGGTACCGATTTGTCATTTGTAGCAGATTTAGAGACACCAGTAGTAGGTACCGGTAGAGGAGGCGTTAACCGATATGGTGCCGAGATTGACCTGTTGGCCTCGACAGATGCAACGTTCTGGAATCCTGGACATACCTCACCCCAAGGTGAAGCGTTTTTTTATTACATCAACGATACTGTAACTCTCACCTCCGGAACGGAAAATTACGCAGGCTCAAGCGCCATTATCGGAGCAGATATCACCTTCAACAATAATGCCGGAACAGTATATACCCTCGACTTTTTTAGGCGATTGTTGACCCACGAGATCGGTCATGCCATTGGATTAGGGGATATCGAGGGAGACATCAGTCCTAATAGATTTATCGACGACAACTATGATGGCAGTACTAGCGCCACAGCTCTAGCTACATTGAGCAACCCGATCGCCCAACTAATCGATCCCCTCAATCCAGCTGCTTCACCATTTTCATTGTTTACAGTTCCAGATCAGGATCCTGGTGTTGACACCCCAGGCGTAGATATTCTGATGGAATCCCGGGGACTAGGTATAGCTCCAGGCAACCCAGTCACCAACCTCACCCCATTGGTTAACGATGACTACGCTGGTCGCCAGTTCCTGTATCCAGTGTTCTCTGAGGCTAGCGTTTCCTCTGAGGCTAGTGTTGATGAACCTACTGCTACATTAGGTTTACTAGCCCTTGGTATTATAGGTGCACGTTTGATTACTCAAGGGAAAAAAGCAAGCAACAGAGAGTAGATCAAGTGACCAAAAAGTTGGGTTTCAAGCCCCGTCCTTCGGCAGACGGCTTTTAAAAAATCTGTTAGAATATGCATAGTAGCCTAGCACAGACAGGATTCGTCGGTACTGTCATAACTTCACGAGCGTTTTGCGATGTTAGCACCTGAGGCGCGAAAAACCTCATTAAAAACGTATGGATCCGTGCCAGATACCGAAAACCAGTAAAGCTTGCACATTGAATACTAAAGTACCGTGGGGTTAGAAGTTACCGTAAGAAGAGTGGAGCCTTAATCAAAAAGTTTTAACCCTTTTACCCATAGCCGACTAACCATAAAGGCGACCCTCTGATAAGGTTTCGTCTCCGGCACACGGGAACTGAGGAAACTCAACGCTTAGGGAGATAAGCCCACGCTCGGTTAGTTAAATTAGGCTAAATACTTGGTTTTTAAACGGGTATTCGGCTTAAGTATTGCCTTTGACGGATAGCTAATTTTAGCGATGCAGCGCGGTCTTGGGGGTTTCCCCCATGAGCGACTGCATCAAGACAAGGCATGTCGAGGAACTAAGAATCCCCGTCCATAAGCGGGCGGGGAGTGTCAACAGATCAGCTATTTACACGAAATAGACACAGGTAGTGGTGCTGAAATCCTACCTTTTCCCAAAAAATTCTAGACTTCAAGTCTTTCTTTGGGATATAATCAGAAACTGGTGCTTTTAGGCAAAAACCATGAATGCTCAAGAAATCATTCGTTCCATTGAAGCGGAACAACTTAAGGAAAACGTCCCTACCATCTATGTCGGTGACACCGTGCGGGTGGGGGTACGGATTAAAGAAGGTAATAAGGAACGGATTCAACCCTATGAAGGCACTGTGATTGCCATGCGCAATGGTGGCATAAATGAAACGATTACAGTACGCCGGATTTTCCAAGGGATTGGTGTGGAACGGGTTTTTCTACTCCATTCTCCAAAAATTGCTAATATAAAAGTAATCCGTCGAGGCAAGGTGCGTCGAGCCAAGCTATACTACTTACGCGATCGCGTTGGTAAAGCTACTCGCATCAAACAACGCTTTGACCGTAGTTTATAGCCTTTTTTTGGTTTAGCATCAGGTTGGTGTAAATGGCAAAATTAGGGTAAACTTAGAAAAGCGAGAGGCTAGCCACTGTTGACGATTTTATCCAAATATCTTGCAGTATCTACAAAAATATGTTAGACTTTGATTATGAATCTAGTGTCAAAGAAAACATTCTGGTTCCTTGAATTGAAGCCGAAAACCAAAGCAAACCATGATAGTGGTTGCGTTTTCTATTAAACACAGATTTATGCGCCTTGAGCGGAACAAAACCTATCTTGGCCTTGGGAGATACCCCCTGGCTGCGAGAGCAGCTTGCATTAGTGGGCTAAAATCTGCAAAGTAGATTTTGGTAGCTAAAAAGTATCGGTTAACCTCTACTTCTCTAGTCCATCTGCGTCCTTAGTTCAGTTGGTAGAACGCAGGTCTCCAAAACCTGATGTCGGGGGTTCGAGTCCTCCAGGGCGCGCTCAAAATTGGTAGAATACAAAAGTGTTGGATGCCAGGGTTTACCTGAGCAAATCCAGTGGGAGTCCGTAAGTTGAGGGGGCTGAGTAGGATAGTTTGACTCAACTATCAGGACTAGTGGATTGTAGTGGCGGGGGCCCTACCAGCTAGACTATCCCCGATGCAAGGAACAGGAAATTGACATAGGTGCGCTCTTACTTGGCGAATTACATTGGCCACAGGTAGCACCTCCAGTAAAGCCGACTTGTGTCATCTAATCCCTGGCTGGATTGACCAAAAATTTTGGGTTTCAAGCCCCGTCCTAGAAGGACGGCTATTTAGGCGGTTCTGTACTAAGTGTGGTAGTATTAATAGATAAACATACACCCATGAATTAAGGATAGATATTATCTAGAAAATAAATAGACAACGTAAAAAATATGTAAAAGATACATATTGCGTAATTTGGTCTAACGACTTTAACGTCTATGAAAAATTTAGATAGAAAAAAGTATCTATCTCTAAAAAAAGTAAAGGTACGGTGGGGCACACCGGAACCTATATCTTAGATCCAAACGCTTTGGGAGACTTGGCCTCTACTCTTCCTGACTCCGGTCTGGTTAAGCAAGTCGAGTCGTTGAGCGAAGAATCCCCGTTCTTCTAGGACGGGGAGTGTCAATGCGTTGATGGGGGAAAGGAGAAGTTGTGGCAAAGAAAACAAAAGCTGAACCAGAGACTAAAGAAACTGAATCTGGGTTTAACCTAGGTAAGTTCTTCAACGAAACTAAAGAAGAACTCGCTAAAGTCGTTTGGCCTTCTCGGCAACAGTTAATTAGCGAATCAGCAGCGGTATTGTTGATGGTCATTCTGTCTGCCACCATAATTTACTTGGTAGATGGTTTATTTTCCTGGGCATCAGGACAAGTATTTTGATGAGTTTTGCTGCAGACGAATCCCAAGATGTCGATCAACAGGTATCAAAACCTGCAAGTCCACGTTGGTACGCAGTCCAGGTTGCTTCTGGCTGTGAAAAACGGGTTAAGACGAACTTGGAACAGCGCATCCAAACGATGGATGTAGCGGACCGGATTTTGAAAGTCCAGATTCCCCAAACACCTACGGTAAAAATCCGTAAGGATGGTTCTCGGCAACACGGCGAAGAAAAAGTTTTCCCCGGCTATGTGTTAGTCCAGATGGTGATGGATGATGAAGCTTGGCAAGTTGTCAAAAACACACCAAATGTGATTAATTTTGTTGGGGCAGAACAACAACGCCGCTACGGGCGTGGTAGGGGACATGTTAAACCCGTACCCCTCAGCTATGGTGAAGTAGAGCGGATCTTCAAGCAAACCGAAGAGCAAGAGCCGATTGTCAAAGTAGATATGGCAGTAGGGGACAAAATCATGGTGCTATCTGGTCCGTTTAAAGAATTTGAAGGGGAAGTGATTGAAGTTAGCCCCGAAAGGAGCAAACTCAAAGCGTTACTCTCGATCTTTGGGCGGGATACACCAGTAGAATTGGAGTTCAATCAGATTGAAAAAACAAGCTAGACCTTAGATAATGGCTAAAAAAGTTGTTGCATTGATTAAGTTAGCGCTCCCAGCTGGGAAAGCTAACCCAGCTCCCCCCGTCGGACCAGCACTCGGTCAGCACGGGGTAAATATTATGGCATTCTGTAAAGAGTACAATGCCAAAACTGCTGATCAAGCTGGTATGGTGATACCAGTAGAAATTTCAGTGTTTGAGGATCGAAGCTTTACCTTTATCCTCAAAACTCCACCAGCATCTGTACTGATTAAGAAAGCTGCTGGCATTGAGAAAGGTTCAGCACAACCCAACCGCACTAGAGTTGGCAGCCTTACTCGCTCCCAGCTGCAAGAAATCGCCCAAACTAAAATGCCTGACCTCAATGCTAATGATATAGAAGCGGCAATGAAAATTGTGGAAGGCACAGCTAGAAACATGGGTGTAGCCATAACCGATTAGAAGGATGAAAGATAATCAAGGATGAAAGATGAATTAAGGCTGTAACCTGACAACTTTCAACTTTCAACTTTCAACTTTCAACTTTCAACTTTCAACTCCAATGTATTAACGTAAACCATAGAGGGGGAGGAGTTTTACTTCGCTAAGTACCCCAGGAGATACAGATGCCCAAGAAACCATCGCGTCGATTACAAGAACTAAAAAAGAAGGTTGAAGAGCGACCTTACGAACCCATAGAAGCTCTCAAACTCCTCAAAGAAACAGCCACGGCCAAATTTCCGGAATCGGCTGAAGCCCATATTCGCTTAGGAATTGACCCAAAGTATACTGACCAGCAACTGCGCACTACAGTGGCTTTACCGAAGGGAACAGGTCAGACGATACGAGTAGCAGTGATTGCTCGGGGTGAAAAAGTCTCGGAAGCTAGTAATGCAGGGGCAGACATTGCCGGTTCTGAGGAGTTAATTGCAGAAATTCAAAACGGGATGATGGATTTTGACCGGCTCATTGCTACGCCGGACATGATGCCCAAAGTAGCGAGATTGGGTCGCCTCCTCGGACCACGGGGCTTGATGCCTTCTCCTAAAGGTGGTACAGTTACTAATGACATAGCTCAGGCAATTCAAGAATTCAAAGCTGGTAAACTAGAATTTAGGGCTGACCGTACTGGCATTGTTCATGTTATGTTTGGTAAGGCATCCTTTAGCCCCGAAGACTTACTGGTGAATCTGAAGGCTTTGCAGGAAACTATCGACCGCAATCGTCCATCTGGCGCGAAAGGTCGCTATTGGCGCACTTTATATGTGTCTGCTAGCATGGGTCCATCGATTGAAGTGGATATCGCTATCCTGCGCGAACTCAAGCTTGAGGATGCTGCTTAAAACGTAGATTAGAAATCATCCTAAAATTCGGCTAGACAAACTAGACAATTGAAGAAGGCTTGCGCTGAAGACAGCAGGAGTAACTAGCTTAATATCCTGCCGAGGTTAAAGTACTATGTATCATCTGCCCAGGCACTGATCCTACAGTGAGTGCTATAGGGGTAATGATACGACCCTTAACCCCGGCCAAGTCTCCGGGGTTTTAGTTTGGTTATTTGTTATCCGTCAGATCTATGTGCTACGCACACGCTACGCGATGAAGCGAAGCTTCCGCCAAAGGCGATCGACCGTTCAATACTTATCATTCTTGGTTGAGAGTCAATTGAAAATAAATAATATTTATTTTTATTTATTTTTATTTATTTTCAATTAACAATTAACCAATTAACACTTAACAAAATGGGTAGAACACTTGACGAAAAAAAGACAATTGTGGCGGAGCTCAAGCAAACCTTGAGTGAGTCTCAATTGGCTGTAGTGATTGATTACCAGGGGCTGTCGGTTGCTGAAATTACCGATTTACGAAATCGTCTGCGTCCCACTGGCACGATTTGCAAGGTGACCAAAAACACCTTCATGCGGCTTGCGGTGCAAGAAGACGAAAACTGGCAGCCGATGACAGAATTCCTGAGTGGTACTTCAGCCTTTCTCCTGGTCAAAGACGATGTTGGTAGTGCCATCAGAGCCTACCAGGAGTTTAAGAAAGCCGCCAAGAAGACTGAATTTCGCGGCGGCGTGATGCAAGGTCAAGCCTTGAATGAAGAGCAAGTTAAGGCAATTGCCGACTTGCCTTCTAAGGAGGAACTGATCGCGCAAGTTGCTGGAGCGATTAATTCTATTGCTAGCAAACTTGCTGTCGGGATTAATGAGGTACCAGCCTCCTTGGGTCGCAGTATTAACGAGGTGCCAGCTTCTTTGGGTCGATGCATCCAAGGGATTGCTGCCAAGGAAGAAGGCAACAGCTAGTACTCGGTTTTCCCCCTTTCGGAGATTTGTACAACACTCAAGTACAACACTCAATACATTAAACAATTCACCTAAAAGGAGTTATATCAATGTCTGCTACAACTGATGAAATTCTCGAAAAATTAAAATCTCTGACTCTGCTAGAAGCTTCTGAGCTGGTTAAGCAGATCGAAGAGGCTTTTGGTGTCAGTGCTGCTGCTCCTGCTGGCGGTATGATGATGATGCCTGGTGCTATGCCTGGTGCTCCTGGAGCTGCTGAGGCTGAGCCAGAGGAGGAGAAAACTGAATTTGATGTGGTTCTAGAAGAGTTCCCCTCTGATAAGAAGATTGCTGTACTTAAGGTGGTGCGTACCATCACTGGTTTGGGTCTCAAAGAAGCCAAAGAGTTGGTGGAATCTGCTCCTAAACCGATTAAAGAGGCCATTGCTAAAGATGCGGCTGAGGATATTAAGAAGCAACTGGAAGAGACTGGTGCTAAAGTTACCGTCAAGTAATATCTACTATCATCTCTGGTTGACTAATCATCATATCCCTTCTCGGGTAATGTAAGAGGTTGTCTGAGAAGTCTCATTTGCTACATCCAAGCCCCCTAAATCCCCCAATTTTGGGGGACTTTTAGAAGCAAATTGACTCTTGTTCCCCCCAAAGTTGGGGGGCTAGGGGGGCAAAATTCAGTATCAAAAAACTTTTCAGATATCCTCTAAGCATTCAGCGGTCAGCGGTCAGCGGTCAGCGGTCAGCTATCATGCTTATTTTATTCAAAAGCACCTCAAGTAGCCTGAGCCTACAGCCAATGGCTGTTTCTGTAGCGTGCGCGTAGCGCTTAAGCTGAAAGCTGAAAGCTGACGACTAGGGACTATTTAGTAAGTGATTAACCAGACTTGAGATAAGTTGGGAGCCGACGCAATCGGCTCCTTTTTTTGGCCTTGCTTAATAATGGAATGATTTGAATAGTTTTGTAGAACGGGCATCTTGCCCATTTCATTTGTGGTTGATACCAAGTTGCGGTCAAACGTACAACTTTCTCTTCCGCCCATCTCCCCATCTCCCCATCTCCCCATCTCCCTATCCAACCAATCTACTCTCTTTGAATGCAACTCGGTATGAGGGGGTGACAAGCCAGCTCAACTGCTGGTGATGCGATCGCATACCATCCCCTTCGGAGGAATCCCGCCTTGGGCTTGAGAAGACGCTGATTTCAATAACTCCATCCAGTCACTGAATCCAGTCTGTGAATCCAGTCACCGAATACAGTAATTAACTTCACCGGTTGATGTGATTGATATCACACCTTTATCTAACTAAATCGATAATAATGATTATTAGTGAAAGTTATAAGATTAGTCAGCCAAGTCTTAGAATTTATCATCTCAGGGCAAAGCATCTTATTATACCCTCATAATTATCAGATCAGGGTAGCGCGTCTCTGACTAATTAAATATCTTAGTCAAGAAATATAATATCAATCTCTGATTAACTAATTATCATATCCGAAATCAGGGAATTTGGAATTGGTGATTTGGAATTGGTGATTTTAAATTGGTAATTGGTAGTTTAGGATTACCCATTACCGATTACGCTTACCCAAAAATCTAGAGACTATTTTGTAAGTGATTAACTGGACTTGAACTAATAGATCAGTTCAGATCATTTCAGTAAAGCTGTATCGGTGTCTTCAGCTAAACGTGAGATGCTCATTATGCCGTGTATTTCACGTTTAACTAGATTTTACGTGCATTTCTGCTCAAACAATTCGAGCAGAGGTCGCTGTCATCAGTAACCTAGAAGCAATTCTTTGCAAACGTGAATATGAACTCGTTTGCCTATAAGCCTTAGGGTTGCCTCGCGAGTAAACTGTGAACCTCTGTATCCTAATTTAGCATGTCCAAAATAAAATCGACACCGCTTATCCCACAAGAGGAAAATAAGCAAAATAAATTTCCAGATTGTCTGACGATGGAGCTTAAAGTTGAGCCAGTCTCGACAGGGATTTTTTCATCTCGCCAGATAGAGCAATTGAAGCTATACCTGACTATACAATTTAATGAACAGTGGGTGCAGACGCCATTGGGTCGAGTTAGGTTCGGACTCAAAGGTGGAGAACTCAGGCTAAGGCTGAAAAATGGCAAGATCCCTTTGGAAGCCCGTAACTTCAGTGGCTCATTTGACCCTGATGTTGAGAAAGAGAGGAAGCAGCAAGAGAGTAAGGAAAATCACAGTAAAGTGGAGGCTTGTTGGGATAAAAATCAACCTGGAGTTAAAGCTAACCATGGTCAAAAAAATACAGGAGGCACAACCGATGAGTTTCAGTTCATTGACCCTCAGATCACAACGAAGGGGTCAGAGGAAACTCCGGCTTGGGTTTTTGAGGTAAAAACGGGTCAACCCGTGTTTAAAGGATTACTCAAGGAAGTCGAGCTGGGAACAATAGATGTAATGGCAAAGCCGTGCTACATAGAAGCTACCTTTGAAGTTTTTAAGCCAGATGTTCATCTGACTGGAGCTGAAGGGTTGTGGTCTTCCGAAATTAGTCGGGAAAAAGATGTAGTCTTAGATAGAAAGATTGCCTTACTGCTTCTAAAGCACCAATTAAAACCTTATTTAAGTAAAGTGGTACTCAAGTATGACTAACGAACAATTAAAACCGGTAAATAACGAACAATTTAACCAAGAGTTGGAAGAATTAATCAAAAGTGTTGAAAGCGCTAACACTACTAATTTTTCTAAACTGTCGGAGATAGCTGACCTAAATCTTTCTGAGGACTTGGCTAGAGTTGACTTAAGCGGGGTTAACTTAGAAAACGTGAATCTAAGGAATGCCGATTTAAGGGGAACGATTTTTAGGAATGCCAATCTGAGCGGTGCTGATCTTAGAAATGCTAATCTAACCGGTGCTGACTTTAGTAATGCTATTTTAGACAACGCTAAATTTGGTAATAATTTAGGGCTTACTGAGGATATTATATCTGCTCTCAAGGCTCAAGGGGCAATTTTTTTTGATGATTATAAGGAATTCTTGCTTCCTATAGAAAAATTACATAATGTAGAAGCTCTCTGGAAGCAGGGTATCAAAAAAACACTTTTGATGATAGAGGAATTGAGTGATAGGGATGTGGAATGGATGATTGCTACAGGAAGCAAGAAAGAAATTATTGCCGATACTACGCTTATAGAAGAAGGGAAAGAGATTGATGCACTGTATATAGTGTTGGATGGACAGTTTACAGTTTCAGTTGAGGGCAGAGATATTGCTGAATTATCGGGAGGTGAAGTAGTGGGAGAAATGTCTTTTCTAACACGAAGTTTACCTGCCGCTACTGTTACCGCTGTAAATGACTCAGTAGTTTGGTCAATTTGTCGGCAGCAATTGCAGGAAAAGCTACAGCAAAATACAGATTTTGCTTCCCGTTTTTATAAAGCTATTTCTCTTATTTTAACTGATAGATTACTCGGCCAATCTTATCAAAATCAAGCTTACCAAATTCAGCCATTACCTAACTACTATGGCAGCAATAAAAATATTAATGATCCGGCTTATTTGAATCGTTATGCTGCACAACAAAAGTTAGATTCTCTAATCAAAGGATGTCGGACAAGTGCTTGAGTTAAACCAAACTATTTACCACTAATAGCATTTATAAATTCGGTGAGGTACTTTTGTCCTAGGTTAAGCACGAGTAGGGAGTAGGAAGTAGGAAGTAGGGAGTAGCGATGGAGCGCTGCCCATTAATTCTGGATTATTATGATGACTTCAGCAATTCTGTCTACTGTCTACTCCCTCTAATTTTAATAATTAGAGGGAGTGATAAAATCCTAAAAAGGGTGTTGGACAATCCTAGCATTAGAGAATGGGATTCGGCAAAGCCGAGGCTACGCGAACGCATGATTAATTGATTTCTCTTTTATTGCCGCTAAACCTTTTGAATAGTCTATCATGGCACCTAAAGGAATATTCATCATCACGTGAATAGTAGTCTCTAATCCAGGTTTGTAAAAAATCAAAATTCGCTTCTTGTTCTTTGGGAGTCTTATACTTATGAGGCTCCCATGGTCTTCTCTTATTGTTTTCTAGGCATTTTTCAACTCCAGGATTCAAAAATATCATCTCTGATGAATAGTTGGCGGCTGTCTCAATCAAACTCCCGTAGCATCCTTCAATTATCCATTCAGGATTTTTTTGAATAAAGTCGATTAATAATCTCTCGCTTTCCGCATCTTCCCGTCTTACTCCTGGTAGATCGGGTATCCAAGTAATAGTATCTAGATCTAATATGGGTAAGCTGAACTCAACCTGCAATTTTAAGGCTAAGGTGGTTTTTCCCGCTCCAGAGTTGCCGAATATTAGTATCTTTCTCATGTTAGATTAAATAGAGAAAAGTATCCTAGTGATGAATTGTGATCAATAGGAAACAGGGAACTTTTTATAACTAATCCCTCAGCCTTCAGCCAGGGGGCTTTGAGCATTAGAGTCTTGATCAGGGAATTAGGATTACTTTTTACTTTAAATCCGCTTCCCAAACACCAATATAAATGCGATCGCTACCGTCTCGTTGAATCACACCCTCCAAGCTGTTATTGTTACCACTGGAAAATTTATAGGTCTTAGACTCGCCCTGATATACATCTTTCAGTCCCTGTTTAATGTCAGTGGAAATGTTGTTACTGAGCAGCTTGTTTAAGGTCTCTGACATGATTTCTAGGTCAACGGATTGCGAAAAAGTAACTTCCGTTTGGCGCAGACGCCCAGAACTTCGATCAAACAGGTATCCTAGGTCTACATGATTGGGCACAACGTTTTTATAAAGGAAAGCGCGAGTCTTCCACATGCCGTTTGATTGTTTTGTGGGCTTGCCTAAAGCATATTCCACTGCTCTTCGCTGAGTTCCTGGGGGAAATTTGGGAATAGCGTTGAGCTGAGCAAGATTTGGGTTACTGGTCTTGTTTTCTACGATGGGTGAAGGTTCGGTGATAGGTTTCGGTGTCGTTACTGGAACTGGTTTTACAGTAGTGTCTGATTGTGATGGGGATGTTGGTGTGACCGGATCAGTTACGGTAGTGTCTGGTTGTGATGGGGATGATGGTGTGACCGGATCAGTTACGGTCGAGTCTGGTTGTGATGGGGATGATGGTGTGACCGGATCAGTTACGGTCGAGTCTGGTTGTGATGGGGATGATGGTGTGACCGGATCAGTTACGGTCGAGTCTGGTTGTGATGGGGATGATGGTGTGACCGGATCAGTTACGGTAGTCTCTGGTTGTGATGGGGATGATCGATCCTTGGTCTGGGACTGTGATGGGTATGATGGTGTTTCTGGTTTAGTTACTGGTTGTGATGGGTTATTGGTCTGGGACTGTGATGGGTATGATGGTGTTTCTGGTAATGGGTCTTTTGATGATACTTTTTTATCTTGCGGTTCTTGAGAACTTGGCTTGTCTGGGTATGATGTTGATTTAGATTGATCATAGGATGGCACGGTCGTAGAGGGATTCAAGAATTTGTTGAATCCCGAAGCAACAGCCACCACAATCAGTAATATACCGCCTCCGATTAAACCTCCCTTTAAAACTGCCTTGTAACTATCGTTTTGTTTTACAGTGACTGGATAAGGGCCTTTAATAGTGGACACTGAACCGTTGTTGGCTGGTGGCTCACCGGGAGAAATGGGGACTGTTGCTACGGTACCTTTGTTGGCTGTTGATGGGACACCGGGAGACATGGGGACTGTGGCTTCCGTAGGTGATGCCGGGTCAGATTGGAGAGCATCAAGCATTTGTCTGGCACTAATAAAGCGATCGCGTGGATGGAATCGAATCGCTTTGTCGAGCACTATTCCTAGGTTTGAATAAAGGTGTGGGGCATCTTGACGCCATAAAATTTCACCAGTCCTCTCATCTGTGTGGAATAGCTGTGGTATTTTACCCGTTAGCAATAAAATTGCTGTCAGCCCCAAACTGTAGAGATCACTGCTATAGGTTGGGTGTCCTGCTGACTGTTCCGAAGACATATAGCCAGGAGTGCCAATTATAATTGATGCTGGGTGAGGGGTGCCAGAGTTGGTGACTACGGTACTCATTGCTTCTTTGACTGCACCAAAATCAATCAGAACTGGTACTCCATCTCGTTGGCGGATAATGATGTTATCTGGCTTAATGTCCCGATGAATGATACGGCGAGAGTGGACATACTCTAGAACTTTTAACAAACTAATTAGGAGTTCCCTAACTTCAATCTCAGTAAATTTTTTTCCCTGTCTGACCTGTGTTGTAAAGGTATTGCCTCGAATCCACTCTTGAACCAGGTAAAACTTTTCGGCTTCAGAGAAATAGGCATAAAGTCTTGGAATCTGGTCATGTGCTTCCCCTAAGGCTTCTAAAACAGCTGCTTCTCGTTGGAATCGCTCTTGGACGACCTTGTAAGCTTTAGAATTATGAGCTAATGCCTTAAGTTGCTTAATCACACACCGCCGTCTTGAGGGCATATGGATATCTTCGGCGAGAAAGGTGTCACCGAACCCACCCGAACCTAGAGTCTCAAGGACACGGTAGCGATTGTTTAAGAGTTTTGGATTCATGACGGATTCAGGGACAATTGGGTTCGAAGTGTGGTCTTCATTCTAATGTTAAGCTGCTGTCCGATTCAATTGGATGCTTGAGCAATGAGTTATTGGTAATTATTCATTGGTCATTGGTGCATAACAGGAGACTGTGCTTCCTCAAAACCGACTCAGGACTGAAAACAGGTATTTGGCATTTTAGGGGTTAATGGTATTAAACTATGCCTAAAAGTCAATGGCTATGATGAAGGGAGTAATAATTCTTAATATTAACTGAACTTAAGGTGGAAACAGATTTTACTCAACACAGTGCCAAAACCGAAAAGCCTTGTGTTTTAGTCTGCCAACATAAGTCTTGTTTAGCAGCCGGTTCAGCTGAGGTGCTGGCTGCCTTCGAGGAAGCTGATCTTTCTGACTTTAGCGTGATTGGTACAACTTGCCAGGGACAGTGTAGTTCTGGTCCAACGGTGCGGATTGTTCCAGAGGAGACTTGGTATTGCCGAGTCAAACCACAAGATGTGCCGGTAATTGTGGAAGAACATCTGCAAGGGGGTAAGTTAGTAAGGGCAAAACTCCATCCCCGCATCCATATGAGTTTTGGGTATTAGGTATAGCAGTTTTCCATGCTTTTAGGAAGTCGGGAGTCGGGAGTCGGGAGTCGGGAGTCGGGAGTCGGGAGTCGGGAGTCGGGAGTCGGGAGTCGAGAGTCGGAAGTCAGGATGGACTGATGCAATCAGGAATGATGCACTCAGGACTAATCTCGCAATACGTAGCCAACACCGCGCACGGTTTGGACTAGACGGTTTTCGTTGTTGGCTTCTAGCTTCAGGCGCAAGTAGCGAATGTAAACTTCTATGATATTAGAGTCACCCATAAAGTCATAACCCCAAACTCTTTCGAGGATTTGCTCTCGGGTGAGGACTTGTCGGGGATGGGCAAGAAGATATTCGAGTAGATCAAATTCTTTGACAGTCAGTTCAATTAATCGCTGACCTCGATAGACTTCACGGGTGCTATGGTTTAAACTTAAGTCGGCAAATTGGAGGATGTTGGGGTCTTCGGTTTGATTGCGTCGCAGATGAGCTCGGACTCTGGCTAATAATTCCTCTACGCTGAAGGGTTTGACTACGTAGTCATCAGCACCAGCATCTAAACCACTAACGCGATCGCTTACTTCATCTTTAGCGGTTAATAAGATAATCGGCACTTGATTACCAGTACTGCGCAGGCGTCGGCAAATTTCTGGTCCAGATATGCCCGGTAGCATCCAGTCGAGTATTACTAAATCTGGATTAGATTCCCGCGCTGCTCCCAAACCAGCTAACCCATCCGAGGCAACACTAACCTCATAACCTTCGTACTTCAGTTCCAGTTCAATGAACTGGGCTAGTTTGGTTTCATCTTCGACAACTAAAATATGGTGGGTCATAGCTTGATGGTGTCTAGGCCAAACAACTGTAAGTTCTTAGGACTAATACAGAAATAATAACGGCTCTAATAATTCATCATATCTTCCACAACAATAGTCTTATAAGTCTTATAGTATTTTGCTATGGATGAATTTGGGAGATAATCGGTGCGTAGAGCTACTTTACCAGTGTCTCTGAAAATCCAGTAACTAGGGAAAAGCAGCGCATCCAACTTTCCCCCCGTCAGGAAGTGGTGATGGGGTTACAAGCACGGAAATGGCGGCTCAACACGGTGGTCTTTACCCAGATAAAGCCCTTCAAGGATATATTTCTCAGGTGGGAGAGCGGATGGTCAAAAAGTCGGCAGCTTCTGGTTCACTACATCTGGCCAAGCAGAAACTTGGGGTAGCATTGGTTAATGCTGTTGGTATTGCTGCCAGTGATGATGCCCAGAGTGGTAGGCAAGCAGCACTACTTGCCCAAGCGATTAATCAAATGGTTAGCCTTAAGTATGGACGTGAGGATGAATTAGAAAGCGATCGCCTTGGTTTTCGGTTTATGACGCAAGCGGGCTATAACCCTAGGGGAATCGTTGAACTGATGCAAGTCCTTAACTCGATTCGACAGGGTGGGCAACCACCGGAGTATGTCACTACTCACCCTAACCCTAGTAATCGGATTGAACAACTCCAGAGTCTGATTACTAAAGCTTACCCTAATGGTACTCCTGCTAATCTCCAAGAGGGTCGGGAGCGCTTTGCTCGGAATGTTAAAGGGTCACGGTAAGGAGTGTGGTGCTAGATTAATCAGCCTCAAGGTATACTGCGTTAGGAGTTGGTTTGATATCTCCAGGTATAACTATGGCCGTTAATCAAGATACACTTTGGGACCGTTTCTTATCCCCGATCATCGGTAGCTTGATTGATTTTGAAAAGCTGCAGCAGTTTGACGAAACTATGAATTGGGAAGCTGAGTGCGTTCGCGTAGCGGCTCGTATCGAGCATCGCTTCCATAACCCTGATTTAATCTATCCTGACTATTACAGCACTCAGAATTTCCATGGTATTGAAGGGGGCTACTTGAATGGAAGTGCAGCCACAACCTATGACCCAATTACCCAATATGCATTGCCCCCTAATGAAGCCTGGGTGCGTCAGGGGTTGATTGATACTATAGTAGGGAAGCCACGACGAATTCTGGATTTGGGCTGTGGCACCGGTTCCACAACCTTGATGTTAAAGCAGAGGTTTCCTGATGCCGAGGTCATTGGTCTTGACTTGTCACCTTATATGCTGGTC
Source organism: Moorena sp. SIO4A1 (assembly GCF_010672065.1). Lineage (NCBI taxonomy): Bacteria > Bacillati > Cyanobacteriota > Cyanophyceae > Coleofasciculales > Coleofasciculaceae > Moorena > Moorena sp. SIO4A1. Next base: position 88,859 of record NZ_JAAHHX010000006.1, read on the forward strand.
ATGGCTGAGTATAAAGCTAACAAGGCTAATCTCGATATTCAGTGGCTTCATGGTATGGCTGAACAGACGGGTTTAGATGATCAGTCTTTTGATCTAGTTACAGCATCACTGTTGTTTTACGAAACTCCACCTAAGGTAACTCAGTCGATTTTGCATGAATCCTTCCGACTGCTGCAAGGGGGAGGACAAGTTTTGATTCTAGACGGGAATCAGACTACGATCCGGGAGGCGAATTGGCTAACGGAAGTTTTTGAACAAAATGTCTCGCGCAGTCCCCACCTATAATCTTCGATTTAGGTGGGGTTAGCGAGACCAACAAAAAACACTACCTTTTCTTATTCTTTTGGCAATTCTAGATTAATCATATTTGTGTTAATATAATTTAATAGCCTCTAGAGTGGGGTGTGACTAGACCATGGGTAAAAAAAGCCAAAGAAAAACTAAAAAATCTCAACCTCAACCTCTGATTCGTACAGATGTGTGGCGTTTAGTTACTACTCCCGAACAGAAAGAGATGATGTTGATGACGGTAACCTGCTACCGTAAATATCTTTTACCTTTAGTTTTGATTGTGAATGCACAATGGTCTAATTTAGCCCCTCTAAGTAGCTTAGAATTAGTTTTGGCTGTGGAAAAAATGATTCATGTTACCACAGCTAACCCAAATCCCAAACATAGTTATTATCAGAAAATTGTCAACAAATATCCAGATCACCGTAAGTTTCCCAGCTATTTAAGAAGAGCAGCCATAGCTGAAGCAATTGGCATTGTTTCTAGTTTTCAAACCCGTTATCGTTCTTGGCAGTCGGGAAATCGTAAAAAACGTACAGCTAAAGCACCAAGACTAACAGCAATGTGTAAAACTTACCCGGCTTTGTATAAAGGTCAACAAATTTTATACGGTAAGGATTATCAAACTGTTGCTCTCAAGGTGTGGTCGGGAAAAGATTGGATTTGGTTAACTAATATAGGAGTAAAAAATCACGGAAATAATCGGCATTTAGTTGAGGGCAACAAATTAAAGTCACCTTCTTTAGTGGTGAATAAAACTAAATGTCAGCTCTCAATGCCAGTTCAAATAAAACCAGTAAAAAGAGAAGAAACCGATTATGTTTGTAGTGTTGACTTAGGGATAAATAATGCAGCAACGGCTGCTATCGTCGGGCGGGATGGTACTGTAAAGGCGAGGACTTTTATTAATCCAGCCAGAGACATAGACTATCGCAACAAACGACGAATGATGATAGCCAAAAAAGCTAAACAAACCAGTAATTTAACTGGTCAAACATTACCGAAAGGGTTTTGTGGTGGACTTAACCGCAAGTCAGCTAATCAAAATCTAGAGATTTCTCGAAAAGTAGCCAGACAAATTGTTCAATTCGCCAAGGTGCATGGCGTCAAGGTAATGGTCTTAGAAAATCTCTGGGGATGGAAAGCAAAAGCTGGGAAAAAAAGGTCATTAATGAAACAAAAATTTCACTTATGGTGTCACCGAAAAATTGTCGAAATAATCACAGATAAATGGACAGAATTAGGTGGAAAAGTTCAGACAGTTAATCCTAAATATACCAGTGCGGTAGCCTTTGATGGAAGTGGAAAAGTTAGACGAAGCCAAACAAATTATTCCCTAGCAAAATTCAAGAGTGGAAAACAATATCACGCGGATTTAAACGCTAGTTATAACATCGGTGCTAGATATTGGTATTGCTTAATAGTAGGGGATAAAAACTTTTCTAGGGTGTACGACAGCAAAAGTTCTGACGGCACATTGAGAACGCCAATTGTCCTGGGGACGTTAAGAAATTTAGCTGTTCAAGAGCGAATGAATCCCCATCCATAATCTTTGATTTGGATGGGGTGCGTTCAAGAACCCTATATCAAGGCTTACGCTAATGGTAGTGTTGACGCTTGGATGGGTGCAGCTAGTTTTGAAGCAGTGCGCACTACGCAATGGTGGTGGCTGCATCAAATAACTCAGGGTCTAAAACCTTTGTCTTTTTCACGCGCGTTATCGCTGTTCCAAGGCGTCACAACTCAGGTGGGGCTTCAGGGTCAACCTTTTGGGCATAAAACTTACCATGCTCTGTCTTAACAGTAAGTATACACCCGGATTTGATATTAGATGGAATGGAGCAAGCCATGGGTTATGTGCTCTCTCTGGAGGGAGTGCATTGTTGTATTATTGCTGCCGAATCCGTCGAGCAATTAGAATCAAATTTTAAAGTCGCCCAAGCATTTCAATCCTTGAGTTCAGCACAAATGACTGCTATTGAAACACGCACAGCTTCTGCTTGGGAAGACAATACATTTTTCCGGAAGTGGACTTAGGACTATAGCAAACTGTACCCTCGATACCTACAGATCAGCAGTAGGGTGCGTGATTGACGCACCCTACAATCTTAGCTGCATCGCCTATCAAAAATGCTGCGAGATATAGCAGTCGCCAGGGCAGGCGCGGACATGACAAAAGTCTCAAACCTAAGTAAGCGCAAGAGTTTGACTTCTGACTTCTGACTTCTGACTTCTGACTTCTGCTAGATCTAAGGCTTAACCTACTGGTCCTGACGGCTCTTCTGGCTTAGACTCAGGACAATAGATCAGATACTTGCCAGTAACATAACCTTGTAAGGGCGCAGAAATAGGAACCCAGCCATTACTACCACGATTAACAATCGTTACCTTAGAACCATCAGCGATAATGCCAATAATCTCGCCATCATTTGACGGTGATTTGCGGACATTTAAACCCTGTGGTGCTGAAACTTGCCGACAATCCTCTTCAGATGGTGGTGGTGTTGGACAAGGTTTTATTTTAACATACTTGCCAGACACATAACCGATTATGGGTTCTGAAATCTTCAGCCAGCCATCTGCACGTATACTCTCAATCTTGACCTCGGTACCATTTTTTAATGTACCGATACTTGGACCACCAGGGGTTGAACGCACTATCAGATCACTACCAGTAGTGGTAACTGTACCACACTCTTTTTTGACAGTGGGGCAGGGTTGAAGATACGCCTCAGACACATAACCTTTCTGGGGAGAAACCATCGGTACCCAACCATCACTACTAGTACCCTTGATAGTGATTGTAGTACCATTTTCTACAACACCGACAATCTTACCACCAGGGGTCGCACGCACATTGAGCGGGTTACCCTTAGTCGATACTAGACGACATTCTTCTTTCGGAGGAGGTGGTGGACAAGGTTTGAGATATCGGTCGGAAACATAACCCTTTTGGGGAGAGACAAGCTGTACCCAACCATTAGTAATGCTATTGATGATAGTGACTTTAGTGCCATTGTCCAAGTCACCAATAATCCTACCACCAGGACTCTGACGTACATTCAGACCCCTGCCAGTATTGGTAGAAACTATTCGACATTCCTGCTTAGGTGGTGGTGGACAGGATTGGAGATACCGCTGAGAAATATAACCTGACAAGGGAGAAGAAATTTTTGCCCAGTCTTGGTTTACTATTTGCTCAAGGGTAACCTCAGACCCGTTTTTGACGAAACCGATAATCCGGTAATTGCTACCGGGTCCACTGCGGACATTGAGATCACTGCCTCTAGTGACCACTTTGCGGCAATTGTCTGTAGCCACAGCAAGTTGAAATTTTGCTTGGTTCTCAAATGAGATGTTTTCTAAACGAGAGGATGGGGTAAATTGAGCGATCGCAGGACTAGTAGCATAAGATGGCGCAGGAAAAGCTGTAAACGCTAGCGCCACAGAGATGCACACCACTAGTAATCTTCGCCAACCACTAATCTTTCTGATCATATGTTGGATTTATTATTCACTATCAAAGTGGAATGGCTTTATTTTATTAGAACTGCCGATAAAACCCCAGACTCTCGATTCCTAGCTTCGTGGTGGCAAGAATAGAACAGGGTGCCAGCTGCTGCGCATTAAATCACCGGCTAAGCTACGCACTGACCAATCTAAGAATTTCCCTTTTTGATCGGAAGAGATTGCGATCGCAGTAATATCATATTCTAAGGCTGTGTCTAAAATCTCTTCACGGGGATTGCCCACTCGCACGTCTGTATTGACCTGTAAGCCAAGCTGTTCTAACTCTGCTTTTACTGGTTCTAGCTTCTCTTGAGCTTTTTGTAGCTGAGGCTCTTTAGATAATTCTCTGCGCCCCCCTTCACTGACTACCCACAACAGCATACACTGCTTTAGTGAGTCATCGGGTGCTTGTTTAGCATACTCTTTGACCCTTTCCACGACAGATTGAGACGCTGTAGTGCCGTCATAGGGAATTAGCAAATACCGGAATAGATGTTTGCAGCGTAGATCGAGTTCTTCGCAGGTGTAAGCTGAAATCAGTTGTGGTCGCAGCATTAGCAATGGTGTACTACATTCCTTGCTCAAGGTTGCTGTAGTGCTACCGAAAAGCTTTTCTTGTAATAAGCTGCGCACTGGCGTGCCAATCAGAATGACATCAGCATGGTAACGTTTGGCGATTTTAGGAATACTGTCACTAGGACGACCTGAGGTCACTTCGATGTGAACCTCTACCCCTTCAGGTATATTGGTCAAACCGTTTTCAAAGCGGCGGCGAGCTTGTTCTATTCCTTCTTCATCAATACGAGGTATTTCTCCCTCTTCCCAAAGCGGAACAAAGTGGCAGAAGATGATTTTCTTAAGCCCACCAGCCGCTAAACTGGGGACAAACTCTACTAGCCGATATAAACCGTCAGAGAAATCGGTGCAGATTAGGCAATGCTGAAACATATGCAGGGAGGATGGCTTTTTCTTAGAGTTTCTTTGAGACTAGAACACTTTACAATTACTGTGGATAGTTTTGCATTAATTTATACAAATTTATCAACTAATGATCCTGACTTGCCTAGACTGAATTGGGTTATTGCCAATCCTATTTCCTTTAAGCAAGCCTGCGGTTATAATACTTAGCCTGATAATAATAGTTAACAATAAGTTGAATCAATCAATTTTAATTTTAATTAAATCTTAATATAATTCGAGTTTACGCCCCAGCATCCCCAGCTCCTTTCCTACCTAAGGAATTGAGCAAGAGAAGGAGGTCGCGACTCAATTAAGGCGAATAACAATCAGACTAGGGCTTTAGCTATAATCCCCACTCGTGTTTTAGGACTTCTTTGTACATTGTTTCACGCATCATCATTTGCTCATAGAGTTTGATTAGGAATTCCTGAGCTTGCTCACGGCTCATTTTCTGGACCTGAGATTCAAAGGACCGCAGGTTAAATTTTTGTTCCAGGGAAAGTTCTACGGGTTTAGACATAGTTGAGCTCCTTAAAAACTAATCATGGGTTTTGGCTGGCTACAGCAGCCCTAGTTTTGATCAGGCTAGGTATCGGTAAATGTATCAACCGTTAACCTATCTGACCTTTCATGAAGAATCGTAACAATTATTTGACAAAATGACCAGGTTTTGGTCCATTATGACGTTAGATATGACCTAGACTATTTCTAGCAAGTTCCCTGGCTAGGATTGATGCTGTCGAATTCGGTATAGCAGAAGTCAGAAGTCATACCGAGTTGCATTCAAAGAGAGTAGATTAGTTGGATAGGGAGATGGGGAGATAGGGAGATGGGGAGATAGGGAGATAGGGAGATGGGGAGATAGGGAGATGGAGAGATTCGCGGAAGAGAAAGTTGTACCTTTGACCGCAACTTAGTATCAGAAGTCAGCTAGACTCACGTTTCGGAGTTTATGAATGATAGTGCTATATAATTACTTCTTATACTCGATAAAACACAATAGGTGCGCGCCTCGTGGCGAGTAAATCGCCCTTGGGTCGCACCTGTAGAATAGGCATCTTGCCGTGGAATCGGCATCAGGCGTGGAACTGGCATCAGGCGTAGAACTGGCATCAGGCGTAGAACTGGCATCAGGCGTAGAACTGGCATCAGGCGTAGAACTGGCATCAGGCGTAGAACTGGCATCAGGCGTAGAACTGGCATCTTGCCAGTTTCCTCCTTATTTTCGGGCGGGCAGGATGCCCACTCTACTGATATTCATTCAAAGACTGACGCAACGCCGATAAGACAACCAGCACCCTACCGGTATAGTAGTTAATTGACTATATTGTAATGAATACAGTTGAGTCAGTGGCTTCGTCGATGGGATTGGCCTTTGAGCCACGCTACGCTCAGGAAGCGAACGCATCCCCGAGATACAACCAGCACCCTAACGGAATAGTAGTTAATTAACTATAGTTGAGATCCCATTAGCTACTTGACCTAGACCCTAGACAGCTAACGATTCATCCTTAGTTAATTACCTGGTAAGTCTGAGTTAATCCGGAATTACCTAGCTGCTAACAAACAAGCAATCCCTACAATACCGCTACAATAGGGATATGCCCAAATCTACTTCTTCTGACAACTCTCCCCCGGTCCCTGAGGATGACCCAATGGCAGCATCCCCGCTACTGATCCTAATTGATGGTCATTCTCTGGCTTTTCGCTCCTATTTTGCTTTTGCCAAAAGTCGTCAGGGTGGATTACGCACCAAAACGGGAATTCCGACCAGTGTCTGTTTTGGCTTCATTAAATCCTTGCTAGAGGTAATGGAGTCAGAAAACCCGAATGCGATCGCAATTGCTTTCGATACCAAAGAAGCCACCTTTCGCCAACAAGCCGATGCTAGTTATAAAGCCAATCGCACCGAAACACCAGAAGATTTCCTCCCAGATGTAAAGAATCTCCAGCAGTTACTACAAGGGTTAAGAATCCCAGTAATAACCTCTCCTGGTTATGAAGCTGATGATGTATTGGCAACCTTAGCTCACCAAGCTACTGATCAAGGCTATCGGGTCAAAGTTGTATCTGGCGATCGCGATTTATTTCAACTCGTTTCTCCAGATAAAGGGATTACCGTTTTATATCTCAGTGGTGCCTTTGCGAGAGGGAGTGCTACAGTTGGCCCAACGGAATATGGCTTAGAAGAAGTAGAAGCAAAATTGGGAGTTTTACCCTCTCAAGTCGTAGATTATAAAGCCCTCTGTGGCGATCCATCCGATAATATTCCTGGAGTGAAGGGCATCGGAGCAAAGACTGCTGTTAAGTTACTCAAAGAATACCAAACCCTGGATAATATTTATGCTTCCCTTGATACTATTAAGGGTGCCGTTAAGAAAAAGCTGGAAGTAGGTAAGTTAGATGCAGAACATGCTCGCTATTTGGTTCAATTGCGATTTGATACTCCTATCGATATTGATTTAGAGCAGTGTCAGCTCCAAGGATTTGATCCTCAAGTGCTCAAACCGCTATTGGAGAAGTTAGAGTTAAAGTCATTTATCAGTCAAATAGATAAACTTCAGCAGCGTTTTGGTGGCGTAGTGCTAGAGGATATCCAAACTGATGCCCCAAATGATACTGATAGTGATACTTATAGTGAGACTGATAGCAATACTGATAGCAATACTGATACTCAGGAAGATCAGGGTATTTCCTTTTTCAGTGCAGCGGAAACGGAAGAGTTTCAAGAGCAAGGGTCTAATACTGGTTCGATTCAACCACAAATTATCGATACTGTAGACAAGCTGACTCAATTAGTTGAACAGCTGAAATACTATACCGATGCTGGAAATCCTGTAGCTTGGGATACAGAAACTAGTGATTTGGAACCACGGGATGCTCAGTTGGTAGGGATTGGCTGTTGTTGGGGAAAAGAATTTACTGATGTTGCTTATATTCCTATCGGTCATAATGATGGGACTAATTTATATCAGGATATTGTCTTAGAATCCCTACGTCCAATTTTAGAAAGCTCAGATTATCCCAAAGTCTTACAAAATAGTAAATTTGACCGACTAGTGTTCCGTTGTAACGGGATTCAGCTAGCAGGAGTGGTATTCGATACCATGCTAGCGAGTTATGTACTCAATCCCGAAACTAGCCATAAACTTAGTGACCTAGGGTTGTACTATTTAGGAATAGAAGCAAAAAGTTATGACGACTTAGTTCCGAAAGGGAAAACTATCGGAGATTTAGACATCCCCACGGTAGCCGATTACTGTGGGATGGATGCTTATACCACCTTCGGAATAGTTTCTAAATTGCGAGAAGAATTGGCGAAAATTCCAGCTTTGCAGGAATTGCTGCTAGAGGTAGAGCAACCCCTGGAACCGGTATTAGCTGAGATGGAATACCAGGGGATTAGTATTGATAAGGATTATCTGGAACAGTTCTCCCAACAGCTGGAAAAGGATTTAGTGGCAATTAAACAGCAAGCCTATCAAGATGCTGGACAAGAATTTAATTTAGGTTCCCCTAAACAGCTGAGTCAGTTACTGTTTGAGAAACTAGGGTTAGATCGTAGGAAGTCTCGTAAAACCAAAACTGGTTACTCTACCGATGCTACTATCTTAGCTAAATTACAAGGAGACCATCCAGTAGTAGATGCTGTTCTGGAATACCGTAGTTTATCGAAATTGAAGTCTACTTATGTGGATGCTTTACCAGCACTGATGCGTTCCGATACTAAACGAGTACATACGGATTTCAACCAGACCGTGACCACAACTGGTAGACTATCCTCCTCTAGTCCTAATTTACAAAATATTCCTATTCGTACTGATTTTAGTCGCCAGATTCGGAAGGGTTTTATTCCAGAATCCGGTTGGCTGTTGGTATCCGCTGACTATTCCCAAATTGAGTTACGAATCCTAGCCCACTTGAGCCAAGAGCCAGTGCTAGTGGAGGCTTACCAAACTCAAGCCGATGTCCATACCTTGACAGCGCAAATGTTATTTGATAAAGAAGACATTACTGCTGAAGAGCGGCGCTTGGGTAAAATAATTAATTTTGGCGTAATTTACGGCATGGGAGCACAACGGTTTGCTCGGGAAGCTAAGGTATCGGCAGCTGAAGGAAAAGAATTTATTGATCGATTGAACCAACGCTATCCTCTAGTGTTTGCTTATTTAGAGGAAACCAAGAAAAAAGCGATCGCACAAGGCTATGTAGAAACTATACTCGGACGCCGTCGCTACTTTAGCTTTGGTGGTAACAGTCTTAGAAAGCTACAAGGTAAGCCTCTTGATCAGATTGATCTCGATCAACTTAAGGGTATCAATCCCTATGATGCTGGATCATTAAGAGCAGCAGCTAATTCCCCAATCCAAGGCTCTAGCGCTGATATAATCAAAATTGCTATGGTTAATTTGTATCAAGTGTTACAGAAATATCAGGCGCGGTTGCTATTACAAGTCCATGATGAATTAATCTTTGAAATTCCCCCTGATGAATGGGAAGAATTGCAGGTAAAAATTCGGGAAACTATGGAATCCGCAGTTGAGTTGAGTGTTCCTTTAGTTGTTGAAATACATGCTGGGGAAAATTGGATGGAAGCGAAATAGGGTAATAGTGCGTAGGGTGCGTTAGGGGCGGACTTGTGGTTATTTTTATCCTCGCAGCCAGGGTTGGAATAGTCCGCACCGTAACGCACCACCGAGTCTAATTCAGAGTTGACACTACCCGGTCTAATGATGAAATCTTTACTGAATAAGGGTTTTGGAATTTAGAAGTGTTTGCCCTGCTTGTGGCTAGAGATACAAAACCATTCGCAAACCATCATCTACCTCCTCCTGTAAATAGTCTGGAAGTGAGCCGATGCGTTCAGTTAGAAATACTTTGTCAACTGTGAAAATCTGAGAAACATTAGCGACAGAATCTCTAGATAAGCCTGATACTTTGCTAGGCAACAATACGTTGCCTGGGGCTTCTGCTAGCTGAGTATTTGAGGTAATTATTACAACGATAACCGTATTTATAGGGCTCTGATTAAAAAGATCATCTTGAATTATCAACACAGGACGACGATATCCTGGTTCAGAACCTTTTGGGTCAGGCAGATTTGCCCACCAAATTTCCCCACGATACATTACCATTTCTCATCAGGCAGAGACATGAACTGTATCTTTGCCATCACTGGATCTAGCTCAGAAGACTCTTTAGAGTAGACTTCATTCAGCTTGTGTAAAATTTCATGGCGATTGTACTTTTTAAGATAAGCTTTTAATGCTTTTAGGTAGAGTTCACTACGTGACAAGCCCATCTCTTTAGCAAGGGCTTCTGCCTCTTCAAAAACTGAGTCTGGAAGTGAAATTGCGGTTTTCATAGTGACCTTAGGAATAAGACCTATTTCTTAATTATACTTTGGTTATACCAAGATTGCAATAGCTCCGCCTATTATGTATTTAAGTAGGTTATTTAAATTATAACTAGGTGGGTATAAATAAACGTTAAAACCTAAGCATTAAGCCCTCAGCCGTTGACCGTAGGCCACGCTACTTTAGGTCAGTCAGCTTCAAAGAAACCTAGAACGAAAGAATTTAATAGTTCCAGATTAATGAGAATTGAAAGTTTGGAGAAAAGTGCTTGGCCATTGGCCACGCTACGCGAACAGCATGCTACACGCTTCGACGCTGATAGCTGACCTCGCTAAGCCCCTGACCCCCTCAACTACTAGCTGGAAAACTACCACCAACAAAGTGAATATCACTGAAGGTTTCAATCCACAAACGAGCACCACAATCCAATGGCTGATCTGGCTGATACACAATCTTACACGGACCAAGGATTTCCACCTCATTACCGTAGAGATTAGTGCCCTTTCGTTTTACTGAAATCACTGGCTTCCGGTCTTTCGGGCTTTTCTTCATATTTGAGCCAATGTGATTGCGGTTGACATTAATCTTCGCTAAAGCAGGGGGACGACTAGTGCGCCATTTCCCCTTTGGTCCACGATTACCTTTGGTAATTTGTGGCAAATGGTTGAACAGAGGAATAATCCAGAATTTCCCGCTTTTATAGGCACCCCGCACCCGACCCTTCTCTAGGAGTTGGCGTAATCGTCGAGATGAAATTCCTAATAGAGATGCTGCTTCAGTAGTTCCAACGCACTTGTTCATCAGTGGACTCTCCCTTAACTATTCCGATAATACTAGTTTAAAGGAAAAAAGAGAAATCGACAATTTCCGGGAATCGGAAATCGGGAATCGGAAAGAAACGGAAGAGTTTAGGATACGATCAGTGGATGCGATCGCAACCGTCAGTTTCCCGGTTCCAAAATTTGCCTGTCATGCTACCCTCGCCATAGTGGATGCGGTGAGTTGGGATTTGAGTGGTACACGATTCTCGCCCTGGAGACGCTACGGGATTGACCTTGGCCAAAAGGCCGCGCTACGCAAATGGTCACGCTACCCGAACGCAACCTTTAACAGTCCAGTTTCAAAACTCGCCCATCCCTATACCTTCAACATGGTGGCGGGCGCATCTATTGCTGCATTGATGGAGTGCGATCGCATCTGTTTTACTAGGAGGATACTGATGCTGTGGGGTTGCGCAATCAAGGAATGATTTTAATATATGTCAAGAAATTCCCCTTATTTATCAATAGTTTCAACATAATGCTAAACACAGCAAACAGGGAATAGATAAAAGGGCTGATATCTACATATTGGGTATGCTCACCAGCTTCTTTACTTAAACCTAATCCCTCTTGCTGTACTAGCCGTTTAGCTAACAGTAAATTATTACCAGCACGCTTTCATGTGGCACACAGAGTAAGCGACTATTCCATAATTGAAAGATCTGGGTTATTGCATACACTACAAGGATCTAGTGGGTCTGTGTTTCCACTATTACCGCTACCAATAGTATCTTCATCAGTTAGGCAGCTGATATTCTTGCTCGAATGGAGACTACCATTGTAGTAATAATTTAGAAAACAGGAATCACCTTCTTGTTCTATAACAAAGCAATCTATATTATCACCACATGGGTCTTCCTGTGTATTGATTTCATCGGCGAGTGTTTTTACAGGTGCTAACCCGATCATTGAAAAGGCTAAAGAACTGCTCAACAAAATAGTCGAAAAATTTTTAAGCATAATACTAAGAACTTGAAATCGTTAGTCGCACACTTTAATCAGACATGATTTGTAATTGATTGTTCCCGCGCGACAAAAAAAAATGGGGGAAGAAACTTATCTCCTCCAGAACTTACCGATCAAATCTACTTGTACGGTTAATTAAAACGCACCTTACGCTATATATAGCGGATACAGCGGTTTACAATTGCTGTTAGGTACTTTCGTTTTGGGTTTTTAGGGAGCAGGGACTAAGGCTGTGGGACACGCTACGGACGGAGCAGGGAAGAGAGAAGACAATCCTGTGTACCTCATAATTATGGCTCTTCCGTACTAAGAGCAGGGAAATCTAAAGTTGTAAGGAATGGCCTTTAAGGGATCAGATCCTTTTCAATCACTTGAGGAGTGGTTAGAATCTTTAGACATATAAATACTATAGTCATCAGATGCAAAATTACAAACAAGATCAGAAGCTAGTAAACCCGGAGAATCCACCTAGATCTTTAGTTAAGAATTTTTTATGGATGGGAATCGGTATTGCAACACTTTTCATTACTGGTGAGGGAGTCATTTTTGGCTATCAGCAATGGCTATCTCATCAAGAGCAACTATTTGTGGACACTATGGAAGACCTGATCATCAATAAAGACTTTGTCGAGTGTATGAACAAAGCTCTAGAAATTCCTGAAACTTCTCACCAATCGTATAATGCTCGAGCTTTTCTAAATCAGTGTGCTCAAGGACAGTTGGCTCAAGCAGAGAAAGTGGTAAAAGATGGCCAAAAGGCCACGCTACGGGAACAGGAGTTGAAACCCGTTGATGAAAATTATAAATTAGCCATTAACTTGGCCAAACAAATTCCTTCATCAACCTCTGTCTATAATAAAGCTCAAGATGGGATCCTTAAGTGGGAAAAAAAGTGGAGACAATTAGTTGGAGTAGAAGGCTTTACTGATGGCATCTATTTTTACCAGCAGAACAAAGGTTCTAATCTATATCTGATTTTCCAGAAGCAAGGAAATACTATTTTAGGTAAAAAATATGGGTTTCACAGTGATTATATAGTTTGTTTGAGAGGAGTTGTACGGCGTAATATACTGGAAGATGTAACTGGAATTTCTTATGGCCTTGATTTTATACCACAGGTCGAAAGTGTTGACCCAATAAATTTATCGAAGTGGTATCGAATAAGTTGGGATAAAATCTCTAACTCTAGCAAGTATCCTCTACAATATGCTTATAACAATAAGCATCATCATATAGAATCTTGTCAAAAAGAATTCGATAAAAACCCTTGACAGACTTAGCTAGTAGCCGGAAAACTACCACCAATAAAGTGAATATCACAGAAGGTTTCAATCCACAAACGAGCACCACAATCCAGTGGATTATCCGGCTGATACACAATCTTACACGGACCATTATTTTCGGGAATCGGGAGTCGGGAATCGGGAATCGGGAATCGGGAATCGGGAGTCGGGAATCGGGAATCGGGAATCGGGAATCGGGAATTGGGAATGCGATCGCTTTTAGCGGAAGCGTTTCGGCAAAGCCGTTCGCTTTTAGCGTGGCCATTGGCCTCCGCTACGCGAACGCAAAGCGTGGCCATTGGCCTCAGCTTCATCGCGTAGCGTGGCCATAGGCCAATCCGGTAGCGGCTCCAAAGGAGCATAAAGAGCATGATCGTTCGCGTAGGGTGCCCGGCCAAAGTCAATTGGCCGTAGGCCACGCTTCGCGAACGCGCAGCGCCTCCAAGCTCCCATCGCACATAGCTATAAAAGCATTAATTAATACTTGAAAACACAGGATTTTTCCCCACTCCACTACTCCCTCCCTGTTCCCTTTTGTATTAATCCCACTACCGATAGCAATTCTGATCACGAGTGAGGTACACAGGATTTGTTCCCACTCCCGATTCCCGACTCCCGATTCCCGATTCCCGATTCCCGATTCCCGACTCCCGATTCCCGACTCCCGACTCCCGAAAAAATTTGTTACAAAAATTTTACAAAAAAATGTTATAATGAAAGATTATTTGTGTTATAATAAAATTACCGTGGGCGCTAAAACGTTCCACGGTAAGAGCCAGCCGACAGTTTCTCCCGGCTACAGGCTGGCTCTGGAGCCCCAGTTAAGGAGATACCTAATATTTTATGTCGTACTCTCAACGCCTATATCCATGGGCGCTCATTAGGTTATTGCCGAAGATGCAGCGGGTGGTTGTTCGTCGTTTTCGGAACCGTTCTGATGCGGAGGGTCACTTGCAGGCTCTTAAACGGCTGATGCCTGATGAAAAATTTATTATTATCTTCGATTTAGGAGACCCTATAGACGGCGATTCTATAGAGGGCGAGTCTATAGTCGAAGAATCTTAAGAAGCAGGAAGTTTGGGAAGTCTGAAAAGCCCAGCTCTTTACTAATCAAATTTTAGTTGAACCCCATAAACAGCCCTGCAAAGTGGGGTGTGTGTAAGTCAATCATTCATCTTGATTCGGTCAATTGTATTGTATGGCAAAACCTGTAGATATTGGTAGCAAACGCTTAATCAGTTTAGCACCCAATGCTTGGGTGCAATGGGTAACCGGTAATTCCCAAGTGCGGGCATCTCAGTTACTGGATGCTGAGTTTCAATGGATTAGTCGCGAAAGCGATGTAATTGTAAAAGCGTCTAGTCCTGAACACTCCGAATTTCTGATTCTCAATGAATTACAACTACGCTATGACCAGAATATGCCTCAGCGAATGCGCAATTATGTTGCCTTAGCTGAGGAGAAATACAACCTATCCGCTTATCCGGTATTAATTAACATCTTGCCACCTCCAACCACGGTTACTATTGAAAATTGCTACGACAGGGAATTCATGGGATTAAAGGCTCGTCAAGATTATCGGGTAATTAATCTGTGGGAAGTAGAGGCTGAATTAGTATTAGAACAACCATTACCTCCCCTATTTCCATTTGTCCCGATCTTATTTGGAGGTGGTAGTGAATCGAAATTGCGGTCAGCGGTGCAGGCTCTGCGGGCGGATCAAACCTTGAATCAACTAGAGCCATTGTTAGCTTTCTTCGCTAGCTTTGTTTTAGAGATACCCTTAATTCAACAAATCATGAGGTGGGATATGACAGTATTACGAGAATCACCCTGGTATCAAGAGATTTTACAAGAGGGTGTGGCTCAAGGCATTGAACAAGGCATCCAACAAGAACGTCGAGGCAGTTTAGAGCGCATCCTTAAACTGCGATTTTCAGAGATTCCTGTCGAGATATCCGTCAGAATTCAAGCCTTAACTCTCGAACAATTAGAAGAGTTGATGGCCACAGCATTAACCGTTAACTCCCTAGATGAGTTTACTCAACATTTGCCCAATTAATTAAATAAGACCACACCCCACTTCGACCGTGGGGTGGGTTTTCCTCGAATTCAACAAATCATGAGGTGGGATATGACAGTATTACGAGAATCACCCTGGTATCAAGAGATTTTACAAGAGGGTGTTGCTCAAGGGATTGAACAAGGGATTGAACAAGGCATCCAACAAGAACGTCGAGGCAGTTTAGAGCGCATCCTTAAACTGCGATTTTCAGAGATTCCTTCAGAGATATCCGTCAGAATTCAATCCTTAACTCTCGAACAATTAGAAGAGTTGATGGCCACAGCATTAACCGTTAACTCCCTAGATGAGTTTAGTCAAAATTTGCCTAATTAATTAAATAAGACCACACCCCACTTCGACCGTGGGGTGGGCGTAAGTCAATAATTAGTCTTAATTGGATCAATTGTATGACAAAACGTGCAGATATTGGTAGCAAACGCCTAATCAGTCTCGCTCCTAATGCTTGGGTGCAATGGGTAACCGGTAATTCCCAAGTGCGGGCATCTCAGTTACTCGATGCTGAGTTTCAATGGATTAGTCGCGAAAGCGATGTCATTGTAAAAGCGTCTAGTCCTGAACACTCCGAATTTCTGATTCTCAATGAATTACAACTACGCTATGACCAGAACATGCCTCAGCGAATGCGCAATTATGTTGCCTTAGCTGAGGAGAAATACAACCTATCCGCTTATCCAGTATTAATTAACATCTTGCCACCTCCAGCTACAGTCACAATCGTTGACTGTTACGACAGGGAATTCATGGGATTAAAGGCGCGTCAAGATTATCGGGTAATTAATCTGTGGGAAGTAGAGGCTGAATTAGTATTAGAACAACCATTACCTCCCCTATTTCCATTTGTCCCGATCTTATTTGGAGGTGGTAGTGAATCGAAATTGCGGTCAGCGGTGCAGGCTCTGCGGGCGGATCAAACCTTGAATCAACTAGAGCCATTGTTAGCTTTCTTCGCTAGCTTTGTTTTAGAGATACCCTTAATTCAACAAATCATGAGGTGGGATATGACAGTATTACGAGAATCACCCTGGTATCAAGAGATTTTACAAGAGGGTCTTGCTCAAGGGATTGAACAAGGGATTGAACAAGGGATTGAACAAGGGATTGAACAAGGGATTGAACAAGGGATTGAACAAGGGATTGAACAAGGGATTGAACAAGGCATCCAACAAGAACGTCGAGGCAGTTTAGAGCGCATCCTTAAACTGCGATTTTCGGAGATTCCTTCAGAGATATCCGTCAGAATTCAAGCCTTAACTCTCGAACAACTAGAAGAGTTGATGGCAACAGCATTAACGGTTAACTCCCTAGATGAGTTTACTCAACATTTGCCCAATTAATTAAATAAGACCACACCCCACTTCGACCGTGGGGTGGGTTACTCTTGCCTATTGCCTATTGCTAGCATGCCTATTGCCTAGACTCCGCAACCCTAACAAACCGGCACCATAAGCAGGCTCATAGCGAGGCCAAATCACTTTAGCATTAGGGCTAAGCCTGACAAGGGATGATTCAAATTGCTGACGGATTGAGGAAAGACCATGCCAGACACTTCCGGTGGTTACTACTTCACATTGTGAGTCAGGGGTAAAGACGCTTTCAATTACAACTTGGGTAGCTTTTGCTAGTTGATTAACTGTATCTTCGATAATGCTAATGGCTACCTGATCGCCTTCAGCCGCTGCTTGATCGACAATTGGTGCTAAGGATGCAATTTCTTTGACTCCCCACCCTGGCCGATAGATGACATCTGTGATATAATTAAACTTTGATAAGTTAAAATGGGTGGTAAAGCGCTCCTGAAGACTAGTTATTGTTAGACTAGTTACTGCAAAGCCATCATAGGCGTTGATCGCGGCTCGTAATCCAGAGACAGCAATGTGATAGGCACTGCCAACATCTCCTAGGATATGCCCCCAGCCACCAACTCGCTTGGTATTTCCTTGGGCATTGCGTCCAAAAACGATTGATCCAGTGCCTGCGATCGCAACAACTCCCACAGGCTTACCTACTCCCCCCACTAAGGCAATCAAAGCATCATCACAAATAACAACATTAGAGGGGAGTAATGCCCAAGTGACGGGAATTGTCTGACTTGACAACAACTGTTGGACGAAGCCTTGCACTACTTCTCTATCTCGTGGACGACCAACACCGGCTAATCCCAAACAAATGGCTTCCACTGTGACCGATTCTATGGATAGTTTAGCGGAAGCTTGTTGGGTGGCGAGGCGAATGGCTGATTCTATGGAGGCGAAAGCGGTTTTGATACCAACGGTGTGATAATTGGAGGCATCGGCTTCTCCTCGACCTAGGACTTGACCTTGGTGGTTGAGGACTACACAAAGGGTTTTACTGGCACCGCCATCTATTCCGATTATACAGGTGATAATATATAGTTAGTTAACTATAAGGAAACTGGCAAGATGCCAGTTCCACCAAGATGCCAGTTCCACATCAGCAAAGAAATGAAACTGGCAAGATGCCAGTTCTACCAAGATGCCAGTTTAGCGATCGCATTCAAAACTAGCCAAAAGCCTACAATTAGTTGTTATCTGAGTCTTCTGGCTTGAGAAGGGCATCGACTAATACTGTGACTTGCACAAGGGAATTGATCACATCACTGGTTTTGGTAAAGGGTTTACCTTCATACTCGGAGTAGGCTGACCAGATTACAGGAATAGCAATCAGTCCGACGAGCCAACGCTTGATGGTTTTAGGATTATACATGGGCAGGGATAAAAAACAACAGCCTCATCTGTTTTTGTTAACTATCTCCAAATAGCCATTCCATGCCAAATCCTGCTAGAGAGCCCATTTCAAAAATTTTTTCCGACTTTGCATAGAATCCGGGGTTGGCCACCGTTAGTTATTTAGAAAGGTAAATCCAGGAGATGGATTGAGATGGAGTTAACCTATGAACCAACTGGAGGAACGACTACAACAGCTAGCTATAGAAGCTCAACAGCATTCCCCAAAAAGCCGTGGCCGTCGTCTAGCCCTGACTCGGCTGATTCAAATTATTCAAGCATCCGGCAGATTATCTCGCAGGAGATATGACACTCCTCAGGAGGTTTACGATGAAGCACTTCAAGAGACTTGGTTGTATGTGTTCAAAAAAATTGATACTTATCAACCGAGAGCTCCGGTGATTAACTGGGTCAATTACGTCCTCAAGAGGCGGTTGATTGATGCCAAGAAACGACATACCAAAGGGGTAAAGGAGTGCTCACTAGATGCACCAATAAACTCTTCCGATAGGGGTAAAGTCAATCAATCAGGTATGACTTATTTAGATACTATTCCGCAACCAGAAGACACTCCGTTACCTTCACAGCTTATACGTCAGTGTATTGAAGAAGACTCTGATGGGCTGTTTGCCAGCAAACACGTTAAGGGACATCCTAAAGCCAACTTCAGAACTATAGCTCTTTTATACCTAGACCGGAAGAGTTGGAAAGAGACTGCTGTCGCGGTTGGGTTAGAGCCAAAGCAATGGTCAACGGTGCAAAGTTTCTACTGGCGCTCTTGCAAGTATTTTGCTGACACGTTTAAGGAATACTTACAGGAATAACTGACCAAGAAGATTCAATTTATCGAGAGAGTAACAATGAATAACTTAACGGAAAAATTAGCATTTTCTGTGCCTATTACCAGAGATTGGTATCAACTAGCAGAAACCTTTAGTCAGGAACAGCACGAACCAGATAAAGCTCAAGACGTTTACCTAAATACATTAGCGGTTTATGCAGTAAATTTCTACTTACAACAGTGTCTGGAAGTAGAAACCGATTTAGCAGCAAGTGATAGCAGCAATCCAGCCCTGCGATCGCTAATGAATGTATCCGACTTGATGGTTAAAGGTTGGGGTAAATTGGAATGTCGTCCTGTTTTAGCTGGTGACCAAGTTTGTCACATCCCACCAGAAAGTCGGCAAGACCGAGTTGGTTATGTGGTAGTAGAAATTAATCAACCAAGTAATCAAGCTAAACTGCTAGGATTTGCCAAAACTGCACTGGGAGGAAGCTTGGAGATTAGTAAAATCGATTCTCTTGAACAGTTAATTAACCAATTACCAGAGCCGGAGTCAGATGTCGTGAACTTACGGGAATGGTTGAAGGGTAATTTTCAAGTAGGTTGGCAGTCGGTTAGCGATTTGCTGCCTCCACAACAACTGAGACCAGCATTTAGAAATACCGAATACCAGCAAGAACGAGCTAAACCAATTGATTTATTTGATTTAGGGCTAGAACTAGCGGGTAATCCTGTCGTTTTAATTATTACTGTTGGAAAAATTGATAAGGAAACTGCCAGCGTTCGAGCACAGGTTTATCCCAAGGGTGAAGCACTAACCTTGCCTCCGAATTTGAAACTATCGGTACTAACTGCAACCGGTGATGTTTTTACCGAAGTAACCGCCAGAAGTAATGATGAATTCATCCAATATCAGTTTAATGCCCAACAGGGAGATGACTTCGGAATTAAGGTTTCTTTAGGTGAAGCTAGTGTAACCGAAAGGTTTCAGGTTTGAGCTAAAGTCAGGCGGACTATCCCAATGCTGGTGGTGCGTTACGGGGCGGACTATCCCAATGTTGGCTATGAGGGGAAAAATCTGGGCAAGTCCGCCCCTAACGCACCCTACGTGCTGACTGCTTATTAAATCAAAAATAGATCAATGAAGAGGCTGTTAACGTTAATATTAGACGGAGAAATTGAGCAGGGGTTTGATGCCACCCTGGAAATTCGGCAAGGGGATCTTCATTCTCCGTCCCAAACTCGGATTAAAGGGCGGTTGTCGGGGAATCGAGACTTACTCAACTGTTATCGCCATTGGCAGCAACGGTATCTGAGTTTGGAAATGCTATTTCGTGCTCTGAGTGCCAATCCCGAACAGGTGACCAATTCATCCCAGCGGGGGGAAGCCTTTGCGGCTTGTCGGCAAGGGGCTGAGGTTTTGGAAGGGAGTCTTAATCACTGGCTCAATACTGACCCAGAGTTTCGCTCGATTCGGGATAAGTTATTGGGCTCGGGGAAAAAATTTCAACTGCTGTTACAGACCAATAATCCCTGGCTGCGTCGGTTTCCCTGGCACCGCTGGGATTTACTGGCGGAAGCCCAAGCCGACGTTGCCCTGAGTGCCATTGAATACGATTGTCCCAACCCTGTTAAGCGCCAGATTACCCCCAAGGGCAAGGTGAAAATTCTGGCAATTTTGGGTCAGGGTGCCAATCTTAACCAGCAAGCAGATCAGCAGGCGTTGGAGGAGTTGGCGGGTCAGGCGGGAGCACAAATTACCTGGCGGCAGGAACCCCAGGCATCGGAGTTGAATCAGCAGTTATGGGAGCAGGGGTGGGATATTCTGTTTTTTGCTGGTCACAGTGGCACTTCCCAAGAGGGGCAGCGGGGGGAAATTCAACTCAATCAGACGGAACGGTTGACTATCGATGATCTGCGGTTTGCCTTGAAGAATGCGATCGCACGAGGGTTGCAGTTAGCTATCTTTAATTCCTGTGATGGTCTAGGCTTAGCCTACCAGTTGGCAGCACAGCAGGATTTGTATTTGCCCCAGGTGATTGTGATGGCCGAGAAAGTGCCAGACCCAGTATCACCCAAGTTTTTGCGGTATTTTCTGGACGCTTACATCCGGGGTGAGTCTCTGTATAGCTCCGTGGCAGAAGCACGGGAAAAATTACATGGCTGGGAACAACAGTATCCCTGTGCGAGTTGGTTACCGGTGGTTTGCCAAAACCCTACCGTTCAACCCCCCACTTGGAAAGAATTACGCTATGGTCCGATCAACCAGTCTCCTTGGCAGTTACCCCGCACGGCTGTGATTGCGAGTTTTATGGTTACCCTTGCCCTGATGGTGGTGCGGCCATTGGGGGTAATCCAACCCTGGGAGTTACAGGCTTATGACCAATTTATGCGCTGGCGACCCGATCAAGGGGTTGACCCGAGGCTGTTAGTGGTTGAAATAACTGAGGAGGATTTTCAGTATCAGGATGACCAGGGTATGAAGCGTAAGTGGTCCCTGTCTGATGCGGCTTTGGCTCAACTGTTGGATAAATTACAGGCTCATCACCCTCGTGCCATTGGCTTGGATATCTATCGGGATTTTCCGGTCAGTGAGGAGTATCAGGATTTGGCGAATCGCTTGCCAAGGATGGATAACTTTTTTGCTGTCTGTCAAGCTAGTAACCCCACTGATAACAATCCTGGTATTGCCCCACCCCCAGAAGTGCCACCGGAACGTTTGGGCTTTACGGATGTGGTGATTGACTCCGATGGCGTACTGCGCCGTTATCTTTGGTATGCTACCTTTAACAGCGATTCCCCTTGTCAGACTGAGACGTCTCTAAGTTTGCAGTTAGCACTACATTACTTAGCTGCAGACGGGATTGACCCTAAGGTCACACCAGAGGGTGAGGTGCAATTAGGGGAAACCACGTTAAGGTCGTTGCCTGGTTATGCTGGTAATTACTCCGGAACGAGTAATGCTGGCTATCAGATGCTACTGGATTATCGCACTCCTGGTGATATCGCCCAAAGAGTTACCCTAAAACAGATTCTAACGGATCAATTTGAACCGAGTTGGGTTAAAGACCGGGTAGTTTTGATTGGTGTTACTGCCCCTAGCGTTCGAGATGATTTTTCCACTCCTTTTACTCGGAATTCAAACCAGACTATAGAGATGCGTGGTGTCTTTATTCAGGCTCAGATGGTGAGTCAGATTCTGAGTGCGGTCAAAGATGGACGAAAACTTTTATGGGTATGGTCTCAGTGGGGAGAATTTTTCTGGATTTGGGCTTGGGGGAGTCTAGGGGGTTTCTTGGTCTTGGTCTGTAAACGACTTGTTTATGGGCTGGGAGTGGGTATCGCCAATCTGGTAGTTTTATCTGGTGTTTGCTTTGTTGTCTTTATTCAAAGTTGGTGGATACCTTTAGTGCCTTCAGGTTTAGCTTTTGTGGCTACAGGGATGATTGTTGGTTACAAGAGGACTGTATTGGTTAGTTGCTCGGTTTTGGGTAATTGACAAAAGTAATTCCAGTGCTTTGAATAGTAGATAAGATGTTAAAAACCGAAATACCCTAAATTTTATTTATGGGGATGAGTAGGTGGGTAATTTATTGCCCTTCAGGTATTTTTATTTTTTTTTCCGGAATGCTTATAGTGGCTATGTAGTCTAAGGTATAGACAAAAATAATTCCAGTCCTTTGCATAGTTTTCGATTTTAGGACTGTTAAATAAATAGATTAATATTTTTAATCTTTTCCAGCCTCAAACTTGCAGATGGTTTTGATTGCTGGTTGATTAGTTTCAGGTTTGCATCTTCATTAAATAGCTTGATTACAGACTTTATATATCAACTATTTGGAGATATTTAATGCATCGTACTAAATGGCGTCTAGAACAGATAGTTATTGGTCTAACTCTCAGTTGTTTATTTAGTTTTGAATCTAACCCAGTGACAGCGGTAGAGACAATTAAACCACTAACTAACTTCCTGAAAGGATTAAACCTTACTCTACCTCCTAAAGGAGCCCCTGGTCAACGTCGAAGTGCAGGAACTCGTCGTGACTGTCCCTTTGAGGAATTTATTGCTTTAGTACCTGGTACTAATTTCGGCTTAACGACTAGTGAACGTCCTACCTTTTGGTTTTATGTGCCCGATTCCAATAAGCCGAAACTCCAAGCAGAGTTTTGGTTGCGGAATAAAGAACATAAGGACGTCTACAAAGAAACGTTCAGGCTCCAAAATACGCCGGGAATTGTAAAGATTACTCTACCGGAAACGGTTTTACCACTTGTTGTTGAAGATTTATATCGTTGGCGTTTCTCTGTAATTTGCAATCCCGGAGAAAAAAGATATAAGGCTTTCGTTTATGGTGGTGTTGAAAGAATCTCTATCACTTCTGATTTAGAGAAGCAGTTAGAAGGCACGAATTCCCGGGAGCGTATTGCTGTTTATGCTCAACAAGGGTTGTGGTTTGATGCCCTAACTACTCTCGGTGAACTGCGTTTGGCTAATCCCCAGGATAAAAGACTGGCTCAGGATTGGGCAGATTTATTAGAGCAGGTGGGTTTGAAAGAGATTGAATCACAGCCTTTAGTTGATTGTTGCACAGTTGAAAATCAACGGTTAATGAGGGAACTGTTTAACATAAAAATTCGCTATTTAGTGTTTCCTGTTCTCTGTTTACTTTTCCTTTATTTTATATGTTATTGCTATGAAAATTACAAGAAAATTTAAATTAATTATTATTTCATTGGCTTTATTAGGTAGTTCATCACCACTGTTTATACGTAATCTTTCAACTCTATTCCCAGTTTCTCCAGCACTACCTCAAACTATAGAAAGCCGTGAAGCGGAAGCTGACCGACTTTTTGAACAAGGTAGTAAGCAGTATAAAGTGAGTCAATTTCGGGAAGCATTGCAGTCTTGGCAGAGGGCACTCACTATTTATCGAGAAATAGGAGATAGGCTTGGTGAGGCTAAGTCTCTCAATCGTCTCGGTAATGCTTATAGAAACCTGGGGAACTACGCAAAAGCCATGGAAAACCACCAGAAAAGTTTAAAGATTGCACGAGCCATAGGAGACCGCCAAGTTGAGGCTAAGTCTCTCAATGGTCTCGGTCATGCTTACAAAATCCTGGGGAAATACCCAAAAGCCATGGAAAACCACCAGAAAAGTTTAAAGATTGCACGAGAAATAGGCGATCGCCAAGTTGAAGCTAAGTCTCTCAATGGTCTCGGCAATGTTTACCTTTCCCAGGGGGACTACCCAAAGGCCTTTGAAAAATTCCAGCAGAGTTTAACCATTGCACGACAAATAGGCGATCGCAAACTTGAGACTACATCTGTGGGCAATCTAGGCAATGCTTACTATTACCTGGGAAAGTACCGAAAGGCCATTGAAAACTACCAGCAAAGTTTAACTATTGACCGAGCCATAGGAGACCGGCAAGGTGAGGCTAGCTCTCTCAATGCTCTCGGTGTTGCTTACGATTCCATGGGGGACTACCCAAAGGCTATTAATTTCCATCAGCAGAGTTTAACCATGGCACGAGCAATAGGCGATCGCCGAGGTGAGGCTCAATCTCTGAACAATCTTGGCAATATTGATTATTTGCTGGGGAACTACCAAAAGGCTATTGAAAACTACCAGCAGAGTTTAAAGATTGCACAAAAAATAGGCGATCGCTCAGGTGAAGCTGCATCTTTTGGCAATCTCGGCAGTGTTTACGATACCCTAAGTGACTATCGAAAAGCTATTGATTTCCATCAGCAAAGTTTAACCATTGATAAAGAAATAGGAAATCAAAGAGGTGAGGCTGCATCTCTGAACAATCTCGGCAATGTTTATTATTTGCTGGGGAACTACCCAAACGCTATTGAAAAGTACCAGCAAAGTTTAACCATTGCAAAAGAAATAGGAAATCCGCTAGGTGAGGCTTACTCTCTCAGCAATCTCGGTGCTTCTTACTATTCCCAGGGGGACTACCCAAAGGCTATTAATTTCCATCAGCAAAGTTTAACCATTATAGAAGAAATAGGAAATCAAAGAGGTGAGGCTGCATCTCTGAACAATCTTGCTAATGCTTACTATTCCCAGGGGGACTACCAAAAGGCTATTGAAAACTACCAGCAGAGTTTAACCATTGCACAAGCAATAGGCGATCGTTCAGGTGAGGCTAAATCTCTGAACAATCTTGGCAATGTTGACCTTTACCAGGGGGACTACCGAAAGGCCATTAAAAAATTCCAGCAGAGTTTAACCATTGCACAAGCAATAGGCGATCGCTCAGGTGAGGCTGCATCTTTGGGCAATCTTGGTAGTGTTGACCTTTCCCAGGGGGACTACCGAAAGGCCATTGAAAAATTCCAGCAGAGTTTAACCATGGCACGAGAAATAGGAGATCCCAGAGGTGAGGCTTCCTCTCTGAACAATCTCGGCATTGTTTACGGTGCCCAAGGGGACTACCGAAAGGCCATTAAAAAGTACCAGCAGAGTTTAACCATGGCACGAGAAATAGGAGATCCCAGAGGTGAGGCTTCCTCTCTGAACAATCTCGGCATTGTTTACGAAAATCTGGGGGACTACCGAAAGGCCATTGAACACCATCAGCAAAGTTTAACCATTGCACGAGAAATAGGTGATCGCTCAGGTAAGGCTAAATCTCTGAACAATTTCGGCAATGTTTACAACAACCTGGGGGACTACCAAAAGGCCATTGAACACCACCAGCAGAGTTTGGCTATTAACCGAAAAATAGGAAATCGCCGAGGTGAGGCTGCATCTCTGGGCAATCTTGGTAATGTTTACGAAAATCTGGGGGACTACCGAAAGGCCATTGAACACTTCCAGCAGAGTTTAACCATTGCACAAAAAATAGGCAATCGCAAAGATGAGAGTGCATCTTTGGGCAATCTCGGCAATGCTTACCGTTCCCTGGGGAACTACCCAAAGACCATTGAACACCAGCAGAAAAGTTTAAAGATTGCAGAAAAAATAGGCGATCGCTCAGGTGAGGCGTCCTCTCTGAACAATCTCGGTAATGTTTACCTTTCCCTGGGGGACTACCCAAAAGCTATTGATTTCTACCAGCAGAGCTTAAGGATTGCAAAAAAAATAGGCGATCGCTCAGTTGAGGCGTCCTCTCTGAACAATCTCGGTAATGTTTACCTTGACCAGGGGGACTACCCAAAAGCTATTGATTTCTACCAGCAGAGCTTAAGGATTGCAAAAAAAATAGGCGAGCGTCAACGTGAGGCGTCCTCTCTGGGCAATCTCGGCAATGTTTACCTTGACCAGGGGGACTACCTAAAAGCCATTGAAAACCACCAGCAAAGTTTAAAGATTGCACGAGAAATAGGCGATCGCTCAGGTGAGGCTGCATCTCTGGGCAATCTCGGTAATGCTTACGACAACCTGGGGGACTACCAAAAGGCCATTGAAAACCACCAGCATAGTTTAAAGATTGCACGAGAAATAGGCCATTGCTCATATGAAGCTAACTCTCTAGGCAATCTCGGTGTTGCTTACGATTCCCAGGGGGACTACCCAAAGGCCATTGAAAACCACCAGCAAAGTTTAAAGATTGCACGAGAAATAGGCGATCGCTCAGGTGAGGCTAAATCTCTGGGCAATCTCGGTAATGCTTACCAAAACCTGGGGGACTACCCAAAGGCCATTGATTTTCACCAGCAAAGTTTAAAGATTGCACAAGAAATAGGCGATCGCTCAGGTGAGGCTCAATCTCTGAACAATCTCGGCAATGCTTACAATTCCCAGGGGGACTACCTAAAGGCCATTAAACACCACCAGGAGAGTTTAACCATTAAACGAGCAATAGGCAATCGCAAAGGTGAGGCTCAATCTTTGGGAAATCTTGGCAATGTTTACTATTCCCGGGGAAAGTACGGAAAGGCGATTGATTTCCACCAGCAGAGTTTGGCTATTGACCGAAAAATAAGCGATCGCCAAGGTCAGGCTAACTCTATGCACAATCTCGGTGTTGCTTACCTTTCCCTAGGGGACTACCGAAAGGCCATTGAAAACCTCCAGCAGAGTTTGGAAATTTACCGAGAAATAGGATACCGACATGGGGAAGGAACCTCCCTCCATAATTTAGGATTAGCTCGATTTAAATCAGGTGATCTTGAACAAGCTGAAACCTTCCTCACCAAAGCCATGGAGATTAAGGAATCTCTACGACCAGGCTTGCCAGATAACCATAAAATTACCCTATCCGAGCAGCAATCTAATACCTATCGCAATTTGCAGCAAGTTCTAATTGCTCAAAATAAAACCGATACTGCATTAGAAGTTGCGGAAAGGGGACGTGCTCGTGCCTTGGCGGAATTACTGGCAAAGGGGTTATCCCCAGAACTAGATACTCCACTAAATTACCCTAACGTCAAGACAATCAAACAGATTGCCCAGCAGCAGAAGGCCACACTAGTAGAATACTCTATTATTTTTGATGGAGAAATCTATATTTGGGTGATCCAGCCTACGGGCGAAATTGAATGGCGCTCGGTTCAACTACCTCCAGATACCTCTCTCCAGCAGCTGCTTAAAAATGGATATGATTGCCTTGCAGACTATGGGAAATGTCGCAGTAGTGACTCTTCCCGGCAACCTTCCCAGGGTGATTGGGTCAAATTGAAAGATGACCAGTTCGAGGAACCGTGGGAAGTAGTTGAAGTTAATGCTAAGGAAAGTACTTTACTACTCTGGTTACCAGGGTGGGAAGAAGGGGTAACAGTCGAGCGCCCAATTACTGATGTTGTCAGGATTGTCGATTCCCCTAATATTGACAAACCACGCTTACAACAGCTTCATCAACTGTTGATTGAGCCGATTGCAGACTTACTGCCCAAGGATGAAAATGCCCGTGTAGTCTTCATCCCTCACAGAGAACTGTTTTCTGTTCCCTTCCCAGCCCTGCAAGACCAGGAGGGAAAGTACTTAATTGAGAAACACACTATCCTCACTGCTCCCTCCATCGAAGTCTTGGGCTTAACCCATCAGAAACGGAAAAACCTTCCTAAATCAGCCCAAACTGCCCTAGTAGTTGGTAATCCTACCATGCCCAAGGTACCACCAGCTCTTGGAAAAGAACCTAAGCAATTATCTGCTCTCAAGGGTGCGGAAAAAGAAGCTAAATACATTGCCTCCCAGTTAAAGGCTCAACCCCTATTGGGACAAGACGCTACGGAAGCCATAGTTAAAGGCCAGATGCCGAAAGCTAGGTATATTCATTTTGCTACCCACGGGTTATTTGCTCCCAAGCGTATTTCAGGTATTGGGAGTGCGATCGCCTTGGCTCCTTCTGTAGGACAGGACGGACTACTAACTGCTGAAGAAATCTTTGACATGAAACTCAGTGCGGAACTAGTAGTAGTCAGTGCCTGCGAGACCGGAGTCGGTCACATCAACAGTGAGGGGGTGATTGGTTTATCTCGTTCCTTAGTTGCAGCGGGTGTTCCCAGTGTGATGGTTTCCTTGTGGTCAATCCCTGATGATAAAACCACAGAGTTGATGACAGAGTTTTATCGGAATCTTGACAGCACAGGGGATAAAGCGCAAGCGTTGCGCCAAGCGATGTTGACTATGATCCCGAAGTCAGGTAATCCGAAAGATTGGGCGGCATTTACGTTGATTGGGGAGGCGCTTTAGGGGAATAGGCAATAGGGAGTAGGGAGTAGGGAGTAGGGAGTAGGGAGTAGGGAGTAGGGAGTAGGCCATAGGGAATAGGCCATAGGGAAGAAAGAAGAGGGAATTTCGGGATTGGGGAAAAATCCTGTGTATCTAATTAGTATGAGAACCGCTATAGCATTTCTAAATAGGTCATGAACAATCTTGCTGATTTCTCATAATACCAAAAAATCCTCCAAGCTTTTCCATACTGCTTCCTGCTCCATTTTTAGATCAATCCTATTTTTAAAACTACCTACAAAAGACTATATATAGCTAAAAACTATATCTTTAGGATAAAAGCAGGATTAATTGGTAATTTCAAGGTTGATCATTGGTATAATTTCAATTAATAAGAGTATAGGAATTGCTATCCTTTAAATTCAGCAAGTCAATTATAAAGCTTTTCAATAAATTAAGCAAGCTAATTATTGCTCCGAGCATTGTATTGTTAATTATTATGAGCAACCATACTTTCCTCGCAGATGGGATTGACAGTTCCAAAGTTTTGGTCAACCCAGCTTCAGCAGAAGGATCAACTGATGTCTTTGGTTACACCCCTACCTTCGAGCAGGAATTGGAGAAGATTGGACAGATTTCACCCCAGGAATTTGCTAAACGCTACGATGCCAAGGTTAAGTATCTAAAAAAAATTAGTTGGAATCCGACCAAGGCTAAATTTTGGAACTTGTTCAATCTTGCTCCGAAAAAGCATAATCAGAAGACCAATCGTGGAAATTATTCCCACTACAACTTTCGCCTCAATTCAGATGAACTGGCAGTATTCAAGAAACAAGGCTTTGTTGTCAGTGAGCGCATGGGGGCACATAGTTTCGCTGAGTTATTTTACCGAATATATAGCAACGATTTACCAGTTTTCGTTTCCGCTGATGCCTTGCTTCATGCTTGGCATCGTTCTTATGACGCGATCTTGGAAGAACTAGAAGAAAGTTATCTTGCCACATCACTAGATGAAATTCTCACAGGAATGGCAGATAAAATCCCTGAAGCCAGTAATCAATATAGCAATGGTGTCCTTGACCTAAGTTTAATTGATGCCGACTACTTTCTAGCAGTCGCTCGTTCGTTATTGGCAGGAGAAACAGTTAAGACCAAATTAAATCAGGATGCCCGTGTGGCAGCAACCCTCAACGCCATAGAAGCAGAGCAAATCGAGGAGGAATTTAAGCTGTTCGGGAGTTACCGCGACATGGATTTTTCTCAATTCAAAGTACGTGGGCATTATGAGAACTCCGAGACTCTTAAAAAATATTTCCAGGCAGTAATGTGGTGCGGTAGAGTTGATCTACGGATTGCAGGTAAACCAGAAGAAGCTTCTTCACGGGAATTGGGTACAGCTATAATCCTCAATGATCTGTTAAAAAAATCTGGTAAGTTCGAGCAATGGCAACAGTTTGACCAAATGCTCCAGACCTTTGTCGGTGCAACTGATTCCATGACGTTTGCTCAACTAGCTGACCTATTAAAGCAAGCTAAGATTCAATCTCCTACAGATATTAAAGATTTATCCACCTTAGAGTGGCTGCAAACTGAAATTTTAGCTAACCACGTAGGTTTTCAAAACATCAGGAGTCATGTTTACGTTAGTTCGCCGGAAGACGATGATCAGACTAAAGATATAATACCCCATTCGTTTACAGTTATCGGTCAAAAGTTTATTTTGGATAGCTGGATTTTGAGCAAAGTAGTTTACGATGATATTATTTGGAATGGCGAGAAAGTTCAGCGCCGTGTACCAACTGGATTAGATGTCGCATTCGCAACCCTAGGAAACACTCAAGTAGTACCAGAACTGGTTGATCGGATGAGAAACCAGAATGGGCATAAGTTCCGAGATGGTCTCAACTATCAACACAACCTAGCGGCAGCCTTTAATGTAGTCGATCAGCTAAATCCTTCTGCCTGGGAAGAAAACCTTTACATGAATTGGTTAGCAACCTTGCGGGAACTTTCCAAACCCACTACGGACTCCAAATACCCGGAAGCCATGCGTACCCGTGCCTGGGGGATGAAGACACTCAATACACAACTAGCGTCATGGACACAACTGCGTCACGACACCATCCTTTATGCCAAACAATCCTACACCGCTACAACCAGATGCTACTATCCAGCGGGTTTTGTGGAGCCGAGACCGGAATTCTGGGAACGCTTTGAAAAAATGGCTGTGCTGGCGGGGCAGCTAATTGAAAACACTCCCTTTCCGAAGCGCTTGAGAAGAATTCAGCAAAAACAAACTGACTTCTTAAAAAATTTCAGCCAGCAGTTAACTATCCTGAAGGAGATAGCACTCAAGGAATTAGCACAACAGGAACTTACCGAAGCCCAAACCAATTTCCTAGAAAATATTGTTGAGATTGAACGTGCTTCAGGGGGTCCGTTCTATAGCGGTTGGTATCCCAGCCTTTTCTATAAGAAACCTGAGGATTCTGATAAGTGGGATGCCATTGTTGCGGATGTACACACAAATGTACCTGACCCAGTGGTGGGAGCTCCAGGCAGTGTACTTCACCAGGGCGTGGGTAATATCGATTTGTTGATGATTGCAGTGGACAATGGTAAAGACAAAATGGTCTTTGCTGGACCAGTGCTAAGCCATTATGAATTTGAGATGCCAGAAGTATCCCGTAAATCAGATTCTGAGTGGAAAAAAGATATCCAAACTGGCAAGCTTCCACCTCGCCCCAACTGGACAAAAAGCTATCTTGTAGTTAATGAGTTCTTGAATGAGTTCTCTCTTCCTGGGGAGTAGGGATTAGGGAATAGGGAGTAGGGAGTAGGGAGTAGGGAGTAGGGAGTAGGGAATCGGGAGTAGCGATAAATCGATTTTTATGAATTATTCTCTACTGTTCCGTGTTGCCAAATCCGCTATTCTCGACTTCTGAAATAAGTCTTGTTTTATAACCATGAAATTACCAGAATTGAGATTAATGATCCTTCTGGCTTTATTAGGTAGTTTATCCCCACCCTTCCAAGGTAATGTTTTAAGTATATTCCCAGTTTATCCAGCATTAGCTCAAACTTTAGAAAGCCGTAAAGCTGAGGCTGACCAACTTTTTAACCAAGGTATTAATAAGTTTCGAGTAAACCAATTTCAGGAAGCATTGGAGTCTTGGCAGAAGGCACTCACTATTTATCGAGAAATAGGAGACCGGCAAGGTGAAGCTTATTCTCTGAATGGTCTGACCAATGTTTACCGTGCCCTGGATGACTACCAAAAGGCTATTGAAAACCTCCAGCAAAGTTTAACCATGGCACGAAAAATAGGAGACCGGAAAGGTGAAGCTGGATCTCTCAACGATATCGGGAATGCTTACCGTGCCCTGGGGGATTACCAAAAGGCCATTGATTTTATCCAGCAGAGTTTGGTTCTCAAACGAGAAATAGGCGATCGCACAGGTGAGGCTAACTCTGTGAACAATCTCGGTATTGCTTACGGTTCCGTGGGGGACTACCAAAAGGCCATTGAACACTTCCATGAGGGTTTGGCTATTGCACGAGAAAAACGCGATCGCTTTATTGAGGGATCCTCTCTGGGCAATCTCGGTATGGTTTATTATCTAATGGGGGACTACTCAAAAGCTATTGATTTCCACCAGCAGAGTTTAGCTATTGCCCGAGCAATAGGAAATCGAAGCAGCCAGGCTAAGTCTCTGAACAATCTTGGCAATGCTTACAATTCCCAAGGGGACTACCAAAAGGCTATTGATTTCTACCAGCAGAGTTTGGCTATTGCACGAGCAATAGGAGATCGACAAGGTGAAGCTAAATTTCTGAACAATATCGGCAATGCTTACCGTTCTCTGGGGGACTACTCAAAAGCGAATGATTTCCACCAGCATAGTTTGGCTATCAAACGAGAAATAGGCTTGCAAAGGTGAAGCTAACTCTCTGGCATTGCTTAATAATTGAATGATTTTAAGAGTGAGGTAGAATGGGCATCTTGGTGGAACTGGCATCTTGCCAGTTTCAAGATATTTTCGCGCGGGCAGGATGCCCACTCTACTTTCATGCTTATTTTCGCGCGGGCAGGATGCCCACTCTACTGCTATTCATCCGAAGATTCAGCAACGCTTTCTAGTCATCTATTTGAAGCTGACCGCTGACCACTGACCACTGACCGCTGACCTATAAATTACATCTGGTAACCAAACAAATTGGGATCAACATCTTTCAAATCCAAATCTCCTAACCCATACTCAGCCCAACGCCTATCTACCATCGCTGCTACATCCCCATCTGACTCCAACGTTGCACCCCATTCATGTTCGGTTTCCGGTGGAATCTTAGTAGTAGCATCAATACCCATCCGTCCCCCTAAGCCAATCTTTTCACTAGCAAAATCCAAACTATCAAAGGGAGTATTAGGCAAAATAAAGACATCCCGCACCGGGTCAACTTTAGAACTAATCGCCCACACCACTTGACGGGGGTCCCGAATATTAATAGTCTCATCCACCACAATCACAAACTTGGTGTAGGTAAATTGAGGCAACGCACTCCAAAACGCCAAAGCAGCCCGTCGCGCTTGTCCTGGATAGGCTTTCTTAATCGAAATAATGGCCGCTTTGTAACTCAGAGCTTCCATGGGCAAGAAGAAATCCACAATTTCTGAGACTTGTTGCCGCAGGATCGGGGTATAAATCCGATTGAGTGCGATCGCCATCATTGCTTCTTCTTTCGGTGGACGCCCACTAAAGGTAGTTAAATAAATCGGATCCTTGCGGTGAGTCATACAGTGGAAGCGAATCAAGGGGGAATCCTCCACTCCACCGTAATACCCCATGTGGTCACCAAAGGGACCATCTGGCAACATTTCCCCTGGAGTAATCGTGCCTTCCAGGACAAACTCAGAATCCGCTGGTACTTCTAAATCTAAGGTTTTACATTTAGCTAGGTTCACCCCAGACCCACCATAGAGTCCAGCAAAGAGCCATTCCGACAGGTCAACCGGTATGGGAGTAGCAGCGGCCAGAATAATCAGGGGGTCAACACCGAGTGCGATCGCTATTTCTAATTTCTGTCCTCTCTCCACCGCCTTGCGCAAATGTCGTGCTCCACCCCTGACCGAGAGCCAATGCACCGTCATCGTAGTCTTAGACTGCAGTTGTAGCCGATAAACCCCCACATTAGGAATACCAGTCTCACAATCTTTGGTAATCACCAATCCTAAGGTAATAATCTTGCCAGCATCACCGGGATAAGGGCGAATCAGGGGTAATCTATTCAAATCCAAATCATTTTCCTGCACCACCACCTGGTGACAAGGAGGGAAAAAGTCTCGCCCTGGTTTAGCTTTCACCACATCAAACAAAATTTTGCCAAAATCCACCGCCTGGGAAATTTTCTTAGGTGGCTTTGGTTGTTGCAGCATCCCTAGCTTCTTGCCCAGAGTTTCCAAATCTTCTGGGCTTGACCGGTTCATCGCCCAGCAAACCCGTTCTTCTGTTCCCATTAAATTAATCGCAACCGGAAAGGATGACCCTTTTACATTCTCAAACAGCAAGCCAGGTCCACCCGCTTGTAGCATCCGGTTTGATATCTCAGCAATTTCCAAATCTGGGTCAACTAAAGCCTTAATCCGCCGCAATTGTCCCTTCTGTTCTAGCTCTTGGATAAATCCCCTTAGGTCTCTGGCCATGATTACAATTTGTTAAGCTGAGTCCCTCTTACTATACCAGTTCTCAATTGGCTGAGGGAGTTTAGTCTTGGGTTAATTGGGAGTAGGGAGTAGGGAGTAGGGAGTAGGGAACAGGGAATAGGGAACAGGGAATAGGGAACAGGGGAAAAATTCTGTATACCTGATTACTCAACAGAAGCGCTATAATAGCAAATTTAACCCCGTCAACAAACCAAGTGATCGGAAAATATTTCCGTTATCAAGGATTCTGACTCCTGGCTTCTGGCTCGAAGCTCCTTCAATCTACCAGCACTTGAGTTCTATGGAACTCGCATTTTTCCACTACCCACTGCTGATCCTTGAGGGATCCGTGTAGGAATTGTGGGAATTTTTGTTCCGTACTCCCTACTCCCTACTCCCTACTCCCTACTCCCTACTCTCTTTGCTATTTCACATATACTGGGTTCATAGATCTGCTTTTGTATTCTGCCCAAAATTACTCACCCTCTCTACCAGAAACCATTCGTGAATGACTCTGCCGCGATCAACGAAATTAGCCTTTACCTCTACCAAGCCATCCTTGAGCTTCAGCAGCAGCAGTCCGAATTACTCAAGGAAAAATACCGAAAAATCGCTTGGGATAAGCCCCGTCATCAATCTGCTTTCCTGGCCAATTTGAAATCAGAACTCAGCCAAGAGCAAGATTGGCCCCGACGAATTATCAAAGTCAGGAAATTACTGCAAGTTCTGTTCATTCCTAGTTATTTCAACTCCCCCAGCTTTAGAGAACTGACCCAAAAACTTCGTCACTCTATCGGACCCAAGCCAGGGAATAATTCCCATAACTTAGCTGTCTCTACTAATAATAAAACCCCAACATGGGTTTCCCCTTTGCCAAAGCTAGAGACAGGAATTGCCATCTTACTCCTAGATGCCGAAAATTTACGGCTCAATACTGAAACCGAAAAGTTCCTAGCTCAAATTTCTTCCTACCCGGTTCAAATCAAGATTGCTTTTGCCAATTGGCGTGCTATGGGTAAGTATGACACTGAACTTCATACTCGTGGCTATGAGCTAATTCACGTCCCACCAGGAAAGGACAGCGCTGATTTCAAGATGGCTAGCGTTGGGTCTTCTATCTTTGTCCATTACCCAACCGCCAAGGAAGTCTTAGTCTGTTCCTCTGATGGGGTAATGACTCATCTTTGCACCACCCTACAAACCCATGGACTAACAGTCTATTTGGTGCGTAAGCAAAACGATAAGATCATTGTTTTAAATAACAAGACTCGTGAAACTCAAGCCCATTCTCTGGTTTCTGTACCAGAAATTCCCACCCTTGAGGAATTTATTAATCAACTCAAAGACATCCTCAAAGCTGAACAAAAACGCACTTCCAATGCTTGGATAAACCTGTCTAGACTATCTTATCTATTTGAGGCTAAGTATCAGCTTACCCTCAATCAAGTTGTGTCTCTGCGCTTGCCTGGAAAACTAACAACCGATATTTTTAGTGATTACCCTAAGGAGTTTGTGACTCATCACATACCAGGGACTTCAAATTTTTATATAACTCTATTTGACAAGCCAATTTCTTTCATTAAAAAGACCTCTTCTTTGAAGACTATTCAGTTAAAACCTACTGTTAAGCCTTTATCTAAAATTGAATCTAAATCAGATTTGGAAGAGATACTAGTTAAACTCCTCAAGGATTTGAAGACAAACTATAAAGAACCTTATGTTCCGATCGCTCATATAGCTACTGAATTTAAAAAACAATACTCTCGACCCATTACTCAGTTGATGAGAGACTTAAATTTAAAAGGTACATTCCCCAAATTTTTGCAATCCTTGGGAGCGTTTAAACTGAAGAAAGTTGGTAAAGCTTATCAAGTTGCTTTAAGGTTAGACGGGTTGAATGCACTCGTGATTGAACAGTAGAATTCGCGGCAATTGTCAGGGAATCGGGAATCGGGAATCGGGAGTGGGGAATCGGTAAAAAATCTGGCATTGCTGAATCTTTGGATCAATATGAATGAGTGGGGTGGGCATCCTGCCTGGGATGAAAATATTGATAACGGGCAAGATGCCCGTTCCACAGCAAGATGCCCGTTCCACAGCAAGATGCCCGTTCCACAGCAAAATGCCCGTTCCACAGCAAGATGCCCCGTTTCCCCGATTCGTGACGGCATAAGGTGCAACAGACAGAGAATTCTCACCATCTCCCCATTTCCCCATTTCCCCATCTCCCCATCTCCCCATTTCCCCATTTCCCGACCCAAATCTCAAAAACCTACCATTGTCAGGAGTAATGGGTAAGTTCTAAGACATTGGAAATGTTACAAATTCGTAATTTTAGTGATAAATACTCACCGGATGAGATAATAATGTAAATAAATATTACATTTTGTTAGATAATGATTAGAGTATTTACAGACTTTGACGGTCCGATCATGAATGTCTCGGAGCGTTACTATCGGGTTTACCAGTTTTGTCTCAAAGAAATCCAACGCCCTAACCAGCCAATCCTGCCCATGTCCAAGGCGGAGTTTTGGCAGTGTAAGAGGGGGCGTGTTCCGGAGATAATTATTGGTATTCGTTCAGGTCTCGATCCCAGCCAAGCTGAAGCATTTGCTCAGCTGCGCCGTCAAACTGTACACACTCTGCCCTACTTAGTCCATGATCAACCGGTTCCCGGAGCTATAGATGCCCTGGAAAAATTACAAGAAGCAGGTGTAGATTTAGCCGTCATGACCATGCGTCGGGTGCGAGAGCTTGATGAAGCGTTCAGTCGCTTAGACCTGGATAAATTTTTTCCCCCTAACCGACGGTATTGCCTGAGCAACGACTATGTTAAGACCGGTGACACTAAGGATAAACCTTTGCTAATGGCAAAAGCCCTCAAAAAACTCCCAGCTCAGTCTGATGTCTGGATGATTGGCGATACAGAAGCGGATATAGTGGCTGCCAAAACCCACGGTATTAAAGCAATTGGAGTTTTATCTGGAATACGCGATCGCACCCAGCTCAATCTCTACGAACCAGATTTTATCGTCAATAATCTCACTGAAGCGGTAGATTTAGTTCTAGACAAAGCACTGCTACAAGCCGTATGATTATGCCATTTTAGATAATCCCGCTCTTTGGGAGCCCTACGCCTGACCCTCGGTCAGGGTAGGATGAAATGAACTGTTAAAGTTCAAGTCATTTTTTATGTCAAAAAAGCTATGGCTATCCTGGTTAGATTGTCTCGAAATTTAGGTAATTATATCACTAACTAGCTGTGCAGACAAGGGAACTTCGGATTAGGGAACAAAAAGGGCGTTGCTTAATAATGGAATGATTTTAAGAGTAGGTGCGCGCCTCCAAGGGCGAGTAAATCGCCCTTGGGTCGCACCTGTGGAATAGGCATCTTGCCTGTTCTTGATCTTTTGGGGCGGGCAGGATGCCCACTCTACTCCTATTCATTCAAAGACTGACGAAACGCCACAAAAAGGGTTTGAGCAACTTTAAGTTTCTTAACATAGTTAAAAAAATTGGCTCTCTAGCCTGTGGCTATGAAAAATTTTTATAAAATAATCGCGCTAAAGTCTTGGCTTACAAGGTTTGTGGTTATTTAAAAAAGCAATTTTCATAAAAATTGCTTTTTATGGCCATGATGCAGTCGCTCCCCATGAGCGACTGGCGTGGTTTCCACCAGGCAAACCCAAGCAAGGGTAGAGAAGTTTGGCAGATATCACATCAAGGGGAAAAGCACCCTAGCTAGACAAGGAACGTGCTTTTGGAGGCACGTCCTGATCCCCAATCCCCCATGCCTATTTTCAACGTAAGAAACAACTAATCAGCCATAGCAATACAAATGTCACCAATGTAGCCAGTTTTTCTGTTGTCAAGTCTAGGTTGGTGAATTGGCTTCCCAGAGAATTCCCCAGCAAACTACCCAATCCCACACCTAAAAACAGACCTGCCAGGGTTAGCAACACCGCACGACCAAATTGTTGTTCTTTCCGATTTAGGAAATAGATCGTGAATCCGAAGCCTATAGCCATCACCAACGGCAAAATCGAGTTTGCCGATGAGGTGTAAAGGACAGTAGCACTGCTTAAGATTAAGAACACTGCACTCGGCCAGATGATGTCTTCTCTTGTCGGAGTATCCCACAACCGTTTCAGCCACTCAGGAGAGTTATTAACTGGTGTTTGGGGAAAACTCGGTGGAGCTTGAGAAACCTTCTCTGGGAAACGAATGCGATCAGGAACTTTAATCTTTCCTTCCTGGCGCATCCTAAGTCGATCCATAATAATGGCATCGTAGGCCGCCTCTACGGTATCTAAAAGCTTTTGGTTACCACGATGCTTTTGCATCAGGCGACCTTTGGCATCCTGAATTTCATCAAAGGACGCTTCTTCCGTAACCCCAAGCTGATCATAGGGATTGTTATCACTCATTCAAGACCTCCGAGACATCCCTTGTTTTCACATCCCTTCTTTTCACTAGTATGACAGCAACTTTAAACTAGTTATGTATATGTTAAGGTTAGGCACGAGAAACTCTCAACCTTGCTCTGGCTAACCACTGGTCACAGAGTCGTTTTGGTTGAGGGTGGTGCCAATGCCCCTGGGTGCTAGTGTAGCTTGATCTTCAAGCAGCAGTCCCGAAGTGAAGTCAACACAATGCCGGTGCATCTGCTGTTTTGTGACCAAATCACCGGAGAATTCCTGAATGATGTTAGAACCGTTAGTAAATCCATATAGACCCATCAAGGCTATGGGTTTTTTGCTCTTTAGAACCAGAAAAAAAGACTTTTTCCCTTGGTTCGGGAAGTCCTACTGTGGGGGAATTTTGAAAATAACTGATCTGCCTATGCGATTTACCAACTATTGGCATTGCCTAATAATCTGAGGATAATTGTCTACAATGCCCAACAGCACCGTTGGTGTCAAAACACTCTGCGTCTTAAATTTGTGATCCCGTTTTCCGTGGAAAGTTATGACCGCCGCCAAGATTCTTGTCGTAGATGACGATCCGGCAATCCGAAATTTAATTCTACGCTTCTTAAGTCAAAAGAATTTTCAAATGCAGGCTGCTCAAGATGGCAAGACGGCTCTTGCCACATTTGAGCAATTTAATCCAGATTTAGTCATTCTAGATGTGAATTTGCCTGACGCCCTTGGCTACAACCTGTGTCAGCAAATGCAGACCCGCACTGATGTCTTTGTCCTCTTGCTCACCAGTCGGTCGGATGCTGCTGACAAAAATCAAGGATTTCAACAAGGTGCTGATGACTACATCACCAAGCCCTTTGATTTACAAGAGCTGGAAAATCGAGTTAGAGCAATTTTGAAACGGAAGCGGGCTGTTACTGCTACTGAAGCAGAACGCCTCGTCTTCGACCATTTAGTGATCGATCCAGGGCGCAGGGAGGTAACTATCAACGAAATACTTATCCCTCTAACTGCTCTGGAATTTGATCTACTCCATTTTCTGGCCTGTCATCCAGGTCGAGTCTTGCGCCGTTCTGAGTTAATCCAGGAAGTCTGGGAGTACGATTATGTGGGAGATCAGCGAGTAGTTGATGTCCATATCGGTCAAATTCGCCGTAAAATTGAGGTTAATTCCAGTGACCCTTCCTTAATTCAGACAGTTCGAGGTGTTGGCTACAAGTTTGAGGCACCTTCTAGTAAGAAGAATGAGAAAAATGGTAAATCCAGTAGCTAACTCATTGTTGACACTCCACGACTACTCAAACCCCTTGCTCGTGGAGGGTCAATGGTTGCCAAGGCAATCGACTACTGAGCTACCGGACTAGAGTTCAAGAGTCGTCTAGCACAGCACGGCGGAAATAAAGATACGATTCAAAAATAGCAAAACGCTTATGTAATAAGCATGCAAGAATTGTTAATACCATAATTTTTAATTCCGCGCAGCAGTACTAGTGATCATGCCTGCTTTGGTCTAGCCTCTTGCTGAAGTGGCTCGACTTCCCTGGGATTAGCTTTGTTGAGAAGACGTCGTAGCATGATTGTTTGATTCTGCTGTAGCAACTTCTGCTGTAGCAACTTCTTTGGTGGCAGTTTTCTCAGATTCACTTGGGGTAGGGGTGTTCAGCCCTTGCTCTATTTGTTGTGCCTCTAGCTTAAACTGATTTTCAAACTCCTTGGAAGCATCTTGAAAGCCTCTAATGGCTTTACCCAAACTACGACCAATTTCTGGCAACTTCTTAGGGCCAAATACTAATAGGGCAATGACCATAATCAACACCATTTCCGGTAAACCCATACCAAAAACGTTCATTATTATATAACCTCCTGGGATTTGTCAAGTGCTGGTTTGCTTTTACTGGTTTGCTGTTACTAGTTTGCTGTTCTTAGTATTCCACATTTGACCCAAATTGACCGCTGTTCCGTTGAACTCAGCCAGTTTAACTCAGCCAGTTTAACTCAGCCAGTTTAACTCAGCCAGTTTAACTCAGCCAGTTTAACTAAGTTAGGTAGTCATCCCAGGGACTTCCTAGCCTATCCATTGCTGTCAACAGCATTAAAAAACCCGGACAAGCCGGGAGGGAGCTGAAATATTTGAAATGTTAATGATTAGCAGTTAAGCCATGGAGTAGACTACTGCCCTAGGCTTGTCCAATCAACATTGAAACCTTGAATGATGATTGATTTGTTGTAAATCTGCAAAATAATCAGCAAAAAGACGAAAAATAGCCCCATAAAGACTCCCATTACAGGGGTAGTGCCCCAACCTGGGGCAACTTTGCCATATTCCGAGTTAAGGGGTTTGAGAATATCTCCTAGCCGAGTTTTTTGTGCCATGGGTAAATTGAGATTTATGTTAATTGAGATTTATGTTATTGACATCTCCCCCGTGCGAGGGATTGCTCGCACGGGGGATTCTACAAGGTGCCGAAGTTGCAGCTTGAAACCGTGCCACTTCGCTTCAAGTCAGATAGGATCTACTTAGAAATTTAAACAGAATCCTACCGGTGCGGGAGTGTCAAAGCTCCCATACCTTCTTAAGATTATAGACACGTCGGGTCAAAACCCGTTCTCCATAGGAGACGCGGGGTGCGTTCACTTCGCGTTTGAACCCCTCCTTAGAAATAAGGGGCTATCACGACGAGCGGATGTTTTGATTTCAGCTTACACTAAGGAGGCACTAAACCAAAGACATTTATACTCGAGGTGCAACTATTAGCCTTATAGCTATCTAAACCTTGTGAAACATTATCCACTGTTTTATAATGAAATAAGTTAGTAACTTGTTTAACTTCGGAACACTGCCGCCCAACGAAGAACTAAAAGCGAAGACAGCTGGTCGTAAGTTAAGCGACGTAAAATAATGGACTGAGTGAAGTTACAGTGCGGTTTGAGAGTAGNTTCAGAGTGGCGGTCAGTCTCCCTCAGCGGAATTGGCTAGCATGATTTGTCAGCATGTCTATGACCTGGCACTGATGGCCCAGAAAGGCTTTGATGCCGAAGGCATGAAGGCGTTTGTGGAACGGTCCAATAAGGTTATGACGCGCTTGACGCAAGAGTAATCGGGAGTAGGGAGTAGGGAGTAGGGAGTAGGGAGTAGGGAGTAGGGAGTAGGGAGTAGGGAACTTCCGATTAAGTGCCTACCTACTCACCTAGGATTAATCACTCCCAATCTCCCCATCTCCCAATCTCCCCATCTCCCAATCTCCCCATCTCCCCATCTCCCCACACTCCCCACACTCCCCACACCTCCCCATCTCCCCATCTCCCCATCTCCCCACACTCCCCACACTCCCCACACCTCCCCATCTCCCCATCTCCCCACCTCCCCACCTCCCCACCTCCCCACACCTCCCCCACTCCCCACACTCTCCCGACTCCCGACTCCCGACTCCCGACTCCCCATCTCCCGACTCCCCGCACCATCTCCGAGATATGATCAAGAACAGACGTAAATCAAGAGGTACCCCATGTCCCGTAGATGTCAGTTGACTGGTAAAAAGGCCAATAACGGCTATGCTGTTTCTCACTCCCACCGTCGGACTAAGCGCTTACAAAACGTTAACTTACAGGTTAAAAGAGTTTGGTGGGAAGAAGGGAAACGCTGGGTGAAGCTGCGGATTTCCACTAAGGCGATTAAGACCTTACAGAAAAAGGGCCTGCAAGCAATGGCTCAGGAAGCTGGTATTAATCTAAATCATTATTAAGGGAATAGGGAGTAGGGAGTAGGGAGTAGGGAATCGGGAATCGGGAGTCGGGAGTCGGGAATCGGGAATCGGGAACATTTTAAAACAGATATGATATATTAACCCGATAATTGAGCATCTCCCTATCTCCCCATCTCCCCATCTCCCCATCTCCCCGCACTTCCCACACTTCCCACACTCCCGCCCCATCTCCCCATCTCCCCATCTCCCCATGTTTTTTTCTCTGGGGATGATGGGTTTTTCGCTTAATGTGGGTAGGTTAAATCTATGAGTTTTTGGTAAAGGGGATATAGTCTGCCTTTAGAGGAGGTAGGAAAATTCTAGGTTAGGTAAACTGTTAACAAATCGTGGTATTTTTCGTAAATCTCGATAGTATAATTAAATATTTAAGAATATTCTCTATTCGTAGGTAGACCTAACACTATGGGGTTAACCGTAGATAGGTAATCCTTGGCTTCGTTGAAGCATTTGAATATAGGACTACCAATTAAGGCAATTAAGGTGTTTGACATTGATACAAGCAGCAAAAGCTAATGCACGTCAACTATTGCTAGCATGCCTATTGCCTATTGCCTTGATCTATATCATCTAGGGTGCTTGAACTAGTTCGTATTCAGGAATCTACTCAGGAAATGTGACAGGAAAATCCCTATGTCAACCAGGAAGTCAACCAGGAAGAAGTTAGCGAATGCGATCGCAAAACTACTCAAACAGGTAGTCAAACTCTCTCAAGCCATCACCAAACCTTTGATGCGTTGGCTGTTGCGTAGCTTATTTATTTTACACCGTCGGTCGCGGGTGGCAACCGCTGGGTTTGTGTTACCGACCGCAATTATGGTGACCTTGGTGGTAACCTTGCTGGTAACTGCCATTGTGTTGCGCTCCTTTGACCGGGTCAAAAATGCCAGTAATTATCGCGTCAATCAAGCAGTTTTCAATGCCGCTGCTCCAGCCATTGAGCGGGCTCAAGCCAAATTAGAAGCCTTGTTTGCTGACCCCACCCTGCCCCGCTCCACCCCATCAGAGGAAGCCTTGGAAAATGCGTTCACGAATAGCAAATACAACTTTGGTGATGAAACCCGTTTGACCCTCGAAGACGAAGACAGTGACGGCAAAGTAAGCACCATAGACACTGCCTGGAGGTTTCCGGTTGATACGGATAATAATGGCCTATTCGATAGCTACACCCTCTACGGAATTTATTTCAAAAGTCCACAGCCAAGTCCAAATCAAAACGAAAAAACCAGAACCCCTCTACAAGCGAGAACCCGACCGATGGGGGAGTCTGGCGATAGCAAGCGATGTCCCCTAGCCGCTGACACTAGCGCTAGCCTAGTGGATAATTCCGGGTGGTTTAAGTCCGGGTCGAAGTTAAAGAAAAGTATATTTGTTTACACCGCAACGGTGCCGATTGTAGCTGGGGATAACAACATAGATGGTCAAACCTATGAGGCTTACAAGGGTGAGGCCGGATTATCAGCTCTAGAGTATCAGCAAGACCGAGCCAGAATTCCCCTAGCCAACAATGCCATTGTCTACGAGGATGATTTACAAATTACTCCTGGGGAGGGCATCCAGATTAATGGCCGGATTTTTACCAACGGGAATTTTCTTACCGGTAATGATGAAGGAAGTAATGAGTATTTTCAAGTCAGTAGCCCGGAATCTTGCTACTACACAGAAGAAAACAGCAAGATCGTTGTCGGGGGCAATATGGCCTTTGGTCGTGTTGATCAGGAGCAAGATCAAGACGGAGGAGACATACATCTGTTCAGAGGAGATGACCCACCGGCGAAAGTTAAGTTAGGCAAAAATGAAAATAAATCTGTTGACGCACCACCCAATCAGATTGGGGATAACAGCCAAGCCTACACGGAC
This sequence comes from Moorena sp. SIO4A1, assembly GCF_010672065.1. Lineage (NCBI taxonomy): Bacteria > Bacillati > Cyanobacteriota > Cyanophyceae > Coleofasciculales > Coleofasciculaceae > Moorena > Moorena sp. SIO4A1. The sequence goes on from NZ_JAAHHX010000006.1 coordinate 133,036, forward strand.
CGAATTAATGATCTGGTAAATGCTGTCAACGCTAAAGCTCAGGGTGATGAACGAAAAGAACTAGAAAGATACTTCAAAGACCGCACCCGTCGTGTTCCCTATGCAGAAGTTCCCGATGGTGAAGACCCGGGAAATGCAAAGATCCAAGGTACTGGTGACGAGCTTCGACCCCAGGATGATTGGATATTCCCTTATAAACCAGGTACTAGCAACAGTAACAATAAGCTGAAGCTGAATATCAATGGAAACACTCTCAGTCCGGCAGCAACGGAACCAAGCCTACAAGAGGAACGAGGTACGGAAAAAACAATTGGCGATCGCGTTTTGATCGGTCATGGCTTACCTGCTCTATGGTGGGATAAAAATGCACAGCAATTCCAGGGTGCCAGAGCTCAACAAGCCATAGATGATACGGTTGAGTGGGATGACTTTCAGGATGAGGACAATAAGCTGCGCTACCGCACTACCCAAATCACTCCCTTATCTGAGTTAGGGGATACTGACCGCAATGGTTTCTGGGAAGCAGCAGCAGCCAGGCAACCGGTTCAGCCTCTGGAAGGGTATGGGGGATTGCGGGTAGTCACCGGTGCTGGGATTTATGTGGATGATGATGAGTTGGGTCTGTTGACGAGAACCAAAGGACAACCTAATTTCCCTCGCGATAACGGCAATACTCTTAATAATCCTGATTTGGAATCTTATTTGCCCCCTCCTGGTTGGGATATTAGGTTTGTCGATCCTGGAAGTCGGCGTATTGATGACAGAATACAGGTAAATGACATAACAGCCCAATTGAGAGGATTCCCTATACGTGTCTGGCCAGATACCATGCCCATGCATGGTGGTGTAGAGGGTGATTTAACTGGAAATAATAATGGTAAGACTTCTAAGGGTGATGACATTACTGATTTTTACCAGCAAAGTGACCTATTGATGAGGGCAAGCGCGGTTTATCACTACACCCAAAACCCAGGAAAGAACCCAGAAGAAGAAAATTTTGACCAAGAACCGATTGCCTGTGTCAGTAGCTACTATGACCCCACAGATGAAGACTCCGCTAAAAATAGAGTTTCATCTGGGGGTGGGGATTGGGACGACCTAGAGCGATTTGATCCTAACAACGGCAGGTCTAACAATGGCATCGTTTACGCCTTTCCTGGTAGAAATGCTGGCAACCCAAAACTGCAACGACAATCCCGATTAGTATTTCCCAATGGGCGTCTTGTCAACGAACCCTTGAGAAGAGCCTTAAACACACCAGCAGATGAGCTCACCCTAGCTGATTATTCAGCCATTGATACTGCAATTTGCGCCTTAGCAATTTTAGACGGTGCTACTCCTATGGGTGATCCACCGATCCCTCATGGGGCAATCTACGAACAGTCCTTTTTGAATGCCAGACAAGTCCAGGATATTAATCAGGCTCCTAACCAGGCCAATAACTATAATTTATCTGAGCATACCTATGACCTAGGGATAGAAGACCGTCAGCCTCTGGAAATCAGGGCTACGGTGTTGGATCTCAATCTGCTCAGAACAACACCAATTGATGGATTAACCAACGGTAAAGGTCCCACCCCAGAATTTCTGCTACCGGATAGTGGGGTTATCTACGCCACCCGTGATGATGCTTTACCAGACCTAAGTCGGAATGATCCCAACGCTACCCGTGAAGAAAATCTCAGCTCCAGTAGCGTAGACTTTACCCTAGACCCCACCCGCCGTCCCAATGGAATTATGTTACGCAATGGGACAGTGCTAGCCCGTCAAGACGAAGATAACTCATTTACATTGACCGATCCGCCAGGAGCAGAGAAAGGGTTAATTTTAGCTACCAATTTGCCAGTGTATATCAAAGCCGATGACAACGTTATCAATGGGGATATAAAATCCGGCTTTAATTTACACCAAACCCCTGAGGGAAAGTTGGTGGAAGAGTTTACACAGCAGCTACAAAATAAAAAGTGGGATGATGGCAATTTCTACGGTCGTGAAACTCTCGACGGAAACTTTGCTTGTCGCCAAAAGGATGATAGATTGGAAAATTGTAATTCAGGGGATTTGTGGCGACCAGCAGTAGTGATTGCTGATAGCGTTACCCTACTGTCTAATGATTTTGAGTTTGGTTACCGCTCCGATGGGGACTATGACCTGAGGGGAATACCAATGGGTATTGACTTAGACCTGGATGATGACTTAATAGACCTTGTAAATGAGGCTACATATGGTGCTGACCTGAATGGCAACGGTGTCACAGGTGCCGATCAGGTTTTAGAGTCTCAAATTGTCATAGGTTATGACGTAAACGGGAATGGTGACTTAGCAGACACTTTCGATGAAACACAGATTGGCTTTGACCTCAATGGTAATGGTAATGCAACTGAAATTGGGGTTCCCGAGTCTCAGATAACTGTTGCGGCAGGACTAAAACTTAATGGCATATTTGACAATAATTTTGTCACTAGTGCCAACTGGTGGGATGTCAATGATGACAATATTATTGATAATCCAGATGGGAGGGGCAACCCTCAGCCTAGTCTTGATTCAAGACCTATTACTATAGAAAATCCGAACCCTAGAAGAATAAACAGTTCCTACCTCAGCAATTTTGTCACTCCCATTCAGCGACGGGTAGAATTTCCAGAGTATGTGATGGAAATCTGTCGGAAAGTTCCAGTTTCAGCTTGTACACCTGATGACTGGGTGGTTAGTGCACAAAACGCTGCTACACCGCAAAAGGCTAGTAACCTTGTAACACAATCTGTCAATCTACTTTTCTCCGGCACAACCGCAAGACCTGCCATAGATCCCGACGATCGACGCTATCCCCGTCGCATTGCTTTCCAACGAGATCCTGCTAAAAATAACAACTTGGTTCTCAATGACGGTCTTCCGATTCCTCTGGGAATCAACGGAGCTGATGGAACAGGAGATAATAGTGGGACTGTCCAAGAATACCCATACAATAGTTTCAGCCCTACCAAAAGACCTCGATTAGCACCACATGCTCTGTGGTATAAAACAACTAGAAATCAAAGTGATCCTACCGATGATGGTCGTCTAAGCTTCGGTGGTGAAAGACCACTGTTTTACCAAAAGCCATTACAAAACCCAACAACAGAGCAACCGATGTTGGTACCAGCCCTACAAGTTCACTCCCTGACTGCTCAACCAAGAATAAACCAAAACGGATTCCCGATAATACAATCGGAATGTGTGGAAATCGAAGAGGGCTGGACACAGCGAGCCAATGAAGACGGAGAAACCTTCAATTTAGTGATTGCTTCCGGGGATAGTCCCCCAAGCCCACAGGAAAATAATGGTGGTTTAGCTAACTTCGTCCGTTACCTAGAAAACTGGCAGCAACCGGGTGGAACTTGCGGCGAACCAAAGGGTATTCCGGCTCGGATCAGCGGCTCCCTGATTCAGTTCAAGCGTTCGGCCTATGATACAGCCCCATTCTGGCATGGCCCCCAGGATGCCCCGAATATAAACGTCCCCAGTCGATTTGGATACGAGATAGATCAGGATGATCGAGCTAATGGGTCCTTTATGCCCTATGCCACTGGTAATGGCAAACTGCCCTATTACATGGCACCCCAACGTCGATATGGTTTCGATGTGGCTCTGCTGACTCAGTTACCAGACCTGTTCTCTGGCCTGTTTACCACTCCCCCAGCGGGAGACCCTGATGAGTTTTTCCGCGAAGTTTCCCGAGATGACCGATGGGTCAAAACCTTACTGTGTGCTGAAGACGATAAAGGAAATCTAGCGGTTAACGGGCGCTATTGCCCGTCAAAAAACGGTGCTTGAAGGTTGGAGGTTGTTTGGTTGTTCGCGTAGCGTGGCCTTTGGCCAAGGTTGTTTGGTTGAAGGTTGGAGGTTGTTCGCGTAGCGTGGCCTTTGGCCAAGGTTGTTTGGTTGAAGGTTGGAGGTTGTTCGCGTAGCGTGGCCTTTGGCCAAGGTTGTTTGGTTAAAGGTTGAAGGTTGAAATTATGAATAATCAAGCACGATTGTAATTAATCTGAGGGTGGTGGGCAGTGCCTAGCACCCTGATTTGCCGGGAAATGAATTGGTCTCAACTCCTACATCTACTCCCTACTCCGGTTCCCCCCTTATTAAGGGGGGTTAGGGGGGATCGAACACTCCCTGGTTGGTGGGCAGTGCCAACCCAAGCCGATGGCAAGGAAATCAATCTAACTCAAGCACTGGCCACCCTACATCTACTACATCTACTCCCTACTCCAGTTCCCCCCTTATTAAGGGGGGTTAGGGGGGATCGAACACTCCCTGGTTGGTGGGCAGTGCCAACCCAAGCCGATGGCAAGGAAATCAATCTAACTCAAGCACTGGCCACCCTACATCTACTACATCTACTCCCTACTCCAGTTCCCCCCTTAATAAGGGGGGTTAGGGGGGATCGAACACTCCCTGGGTGGTGGGCAGTGCCAACCCAAGCCGATGGCAAGGAAATCAATCTAACTCAAGCACTGGCCACCCTACATCTCTCCCGACTCCCGACTCCCTTAATAATTAATACTTGAACCATGATTAATCCCCAGAAGCAACAACCCCTTTCCCAATCATCAGAGGCTGGTTTCACAATTATGGAATCCTTGATGGCAATGCTGATTATTACAATTCTGATGCTTGGCATCTCACCCATGATTGTCTTAGGAGTGGCAAATCGAGTCCAGTCGCGACGAGTAGAACTAGCAGTGCAAGCGGCTAGAGCCTATATCGATGGTGTGCGGAGTGAAGCGATTGACCCTCCTGAACACACGGTAATTATGAAAAAGGAAGATATTTTAACAAAAAGAGCTGAATTTGCTAAGGTTGATGCTCCTGAACAATCAGACTTGAATTGTAAAAAAAATTTATATTGCGAGAATAATCAGAACAAGAGTATTTACTGCGTAGATCTCGATGGCGGTGGCTGTAGCAGTGACAGTCCAAGAGACTTAATCATCCAGGCATTTGGGAGTATCCCTTCATCAAGTGTCAAAAGTCCTCGTATCCCTTCCTCAAAAGCCACAAGTACTGATGAAAACTATTTTCTGGGGGTGCGGGTTTACCGAGCGGATGCCTTTGGTAATAACAAAGATAAGTTGGAGATTGGTGAGAAGGGGGCTAAGGCGAAAGCGATTGGACCTGGATTAAGCGATCGCAAAGCCCCCCTAGTGGAAATGACTACAGAAATTACCACAGGTACACCCAGTTATAGCGATTTTTGCGATCGCCTAGGTTGTAACTAATGTTGTAACTAATACGGTCACTACTATCAGAAACTAATCATATAAATCACAAGCAAAAACCCCAACCATGATTAGATTACTCAGAACCTTACTCGCCCACCAACTGAAAAGCAACAAGCCTAAGCTCAACCATGGCGGCTTCACTTTAATTGAACTGCTGGTGGCAATGATCGTTGCAGTACTGATCATCGCACCACTATTGAGATTTATGATTACTATCGTCGATACAGACCGTAAAGAGCAAGCCAAGGCTACTTCAGAACAAGAAATCCAAGCGGCTATGGACTACATAGCCAGAGACTTGGAGCAAGCGGTCTATATCTACGATAACTCTGGAGTAGAAAGAGACCATAACGACGAACCGGATGACTCTGGAATCCGAAACCAAATCCCACCAGTTGCTGAAGCACCAGGTTGTAAAACAGATAACTGTCAACCTGTGCTGGTATTCTGGAAGCGGAAGCATTTTGATAGAGATGACAAAGTCAATGGCACAAGGATTGGCACTTTAACCAATGACAATGATACCTTTGTCTATGCTTTGGTTGCCTATTACTTAATCACTGAAGAAAATGATAATTGGTCAAATATTGCTAGAATTGGTCGGTTTGAAATTCGTGATCAAGTCATCGATGAAACTTCAAATAAAGCCAATCAAGTTGGTATACCTGCTAGCCCAGGCTTTAAATCTTTTGATCTCGACAAGAAAGGAAGCACTCTCAAGCAAAAGTTGAATCAGTGGGAAAAAGGGGCTGATAATTACGAGACTCAAGTTCAAATCTTGGTAGATTACATTGATAACACAGCTGATAACACAGCAACGGCAATAAAACCAGATTGTCCAATTGTGTTTCCCCAAAACGCCCCTGGTATTTCACCTAAAGAAATCAAACAGAAAGAAAAAGATTTGCAGGTTCCAAGTCAAATAAACGGTGGGTTCTATGCCTGTGTGGATGCAGAAAAAAGAATCGCCCAATTATTTTTGAGAGGGAATGCTTTAGCTCGGCTTAAGAATAATCCAGAAGACTATGAATACACACCAGAGCGGTATAGCTATTTCCCTACCGTAACCATGCAAATTGAAGGACGGGGTTTCTTGAATATTAACTAATATAGCAGTTTTTAATTAAGTGAGGTACGTTTTTTTTAAGGCAAGAGGCAAGAGGCACAAGCTAAAAAATTCTGTGTACCTCAAGGCTGATTCAGCATAATACTCAAAAATACTCCTATTCCCTGTTCCCTATTCCCTGTTCCCTTTGCTATATGTTTACATCTCAACTAAAAATGTTATATTATCAAACCATAAAAGCGAAATCAAAGCAGGATGCTGGCTTCACGTTGCTGGAATTAATAGTAGTTATCTTACTAGTAGGAATTTTATCCGCCATTGCTGCTCCCAGCTGGCTGGCTTTTGTGAATCGACAGCGCGTGAATAAAGTGAATGAGAGAGTATTAAGTGCAATCCAAGAAGCCCAGCGAGAAGCGAAAAAGAAAAAACTCAGCTACAGTGTTAGTTTTAGGATGACCGAGGATGAAGGTCCACAAGCGGCAGTTTATCAAGATAAGAATAATAATGGGAAAGACAACACACCAGAGACCTTTCAATGGCAGAGTTTAGTTGGTGATTTAGGTGTCAAACCGGAGCAAGTTTGGGTGGGTACAAACCTAATTGATCACAACAAATCTGGCGGAACGTTATCCATTTTGGAAGATGAGAGAAAAATTACCTTTGATAACCAGGGCGTTCTCAAAAATGCACAAATTGCCCCAGATGACTTTGGCTTAGCTATCGTAGTAGCTATTCGCGATCCTAGGGATAAAGATAACCCGATTGAAGCAACCAAGCGATGTGTAAAAATAAAAACTATCTTGGGTGCAATGGAAGCTAATAAAAAAGGGACGGAATGTAATCTTTCAACATAGTGTTGAGTGGGGTATAAAGTTGACACTACCCGCGTCTTTAGACCGGGGAGTGTCAATTCACTACTCCCTACTCCCTACTCCCTTCGCTATAACAATAAAGCTAAACCAAAGACAACCGAAAAATTTCTGAACTCGATAATTCAAAACCTTTTTTGATTCAGAAGATTCTCCCTGTTAGTCGTTCAAAAAATTAAATTTAATCGAACTATATCAAGCAACAATTAAACCGAGATCTTGCACCATTGTCATTAATCGTAGGGTGGGCAGTGCCTACCTAGGCGCTTTGCAAGCTTCTGAATCTGTCTGGGGCACTGCCCACCCTACATGAACCAAGCTTATTGATAATGGTGCAAGATGTGAGTTAAACCTACTTAAATCAGGGTAATATTTCATGCAATTTAATAGCCAACAGGGCGATCAATCCCGAGCTGATGCGATCGCTGGATTCACTGTACTGGAAACTATTCTGATAGTATTAGTAGTTGGAATATTGGCTGCGATCGCAACCCCCAGCTGGCTTACCTTTATCAATCATCTGCAGCTCAACATAGCCCAAGACCAAATCTACCGAGCCATGCGGATTGCCCAAAGCAACGCTAAACGAGACAAAGCGACCTGGCAAACTAGCTTTCGAGAAAAAGATGGCATTGTCCAGTGGTCAATTCACCGAGCTATGGGAAAAACATGCATCGAAAATCAAGTCCATTGGCATAGCCTTAACCCTACCATCGCCATCTACAAAGACAAAAATAAGAAAGGTAAATCCGAGACCACCCTAGCCAAACCAAAGGGAGACTGTTCAAATACTGGACCATGGCGAGTCCAGTTTAACCACAAAGGAAACACCAACGGACAACTCGGACAAATCACCATAATCACCAAGAATAATAGCACCACCCAACGTTGCGTCTACCTATCCACCTTGCTCGGAGCCCTACGCAAGGGTAGATCTCATCCTAAACCGAATAACAGTAAGAAGTATTGTTATTGAGGGAATCGGGAATCGGGAATCGGGAATCGGGAATCGGGAATCGGGAATCGGGAATCGGGAATCGGGAATCGGGAATCGGGAATCGGGAATCGGGAATCGGGAAAACTGATCTGACTCCCCATCTCCCCACACTTACCACACTTACCACACTTACCACACTTACCACACTTACCACACTTACCACACTTACCACACTTACCACACTTCCCTACTACTGTAACTCTGCCTGAGTCTTCTGATGATCTAGCTTTAAAATCAACACCCCCAGGGGTGGCAAACACAAATCTAGGGAATAGGGATGATTGTGGAAGAACCATTCATCTGTCCACTTACCCCCTAGATTACCCATATTACTACCACCGTATTGGCGAGCATCACTATTGAGCAATTCCTTGTAGAATCCCATCTCTGGCACTCCTACCCGATAATGACTATGGGGCTGAGGGGTAAAATTGCACACTGTCACAATAAACTCTTCCGAATCGTGAGCATAGCGAATGAATGACACGACACTATGGCGATTGTCACTACAATCAATCCATTCAAACCCGTCCTGGTCAAAATCCTGAGTATAAAGCGCTCGTTCCCTACGATACAAATAATTCAGGTCACTAATAAACTGCTTTAAATTTTTATGGGGTTGATATTGCAACAAATCCCATTCCAAATCTCCCCAGACATTCCACTCACTCCACTGACCGAACTCCATACTCATAAATAGAGTTTTCTTACCTGGGTGAGCAAACATATAAGCATACAGACAGCGGAGATTAGCAAACTTGAGCCACTCATCCCCAGGAATTTTCCCAAGCATATTACTCTTGCCATGAACCACCTCATCGTGAGATAGGGCAAGCATATAATTCTCAGCATGGTTGTACCACATGCTGAAGGTAACATTATTCTGGTGGAACTGGCGAAACCAGGGATCCATGCTAAAATAGTCTATTATATCATGCATCCAGCCCATATTCCACTTCAGATTAAATCCCAAACCTCCTAAATAATTTGGCCAAGACACCATCGGCCAATCCGTTGACTCTTCGGCAATGGAGAGAACACCGGGATAATAACCAAAAATTACCTGATGAGTTTGCCTAAGGAAATCCACCGCTTCAAGATTTTCCCGACCCCCATACTGGTTTGGTATCCATTCTCTATCCCCACGTAAATAGTCCAGATAGAGCATAGATGCTACCGCATCCACCCGCATCCCATCAATGTGGTACTTATCAAACCAGAACAAAGCGTTAGCTACCAGAAAATTCCGCACTTCGTTACGGCCATAGTTGAAGACTAAGGTTCCCCACTCCTGATGTTCACCTTTACGGGGATCCGCGTATTCATAGAGATGAGTACCATCAAAGAAAGCCAAACCATGACCATCTTTGGGGAAATGACCGGGTACCCAATCCAAAATTACCCCAATCCCATTTTGGTGGCACTGGTCGATAAAATACATCAAGTCTTGTGGGCTACCATAGCGCGAGGTACAGGCATAGTAACCGGTAACCTGATAGCCCCAAGACCCATCAAAGGGATGCTCGGCCAGGGGCAAGATTTCGATATGGGTGAAGCCCAATTCTTTGATATAAGGAATCAATTTTTGGGCTAGTTCTCGGTAAGTCAGGAAACGGGCTCCTGGTTTGAGGTCTGAAACGGTTACCACGGTTAGGGTTTCACCATTTGCTCCCCGAGGAAGTTCAGCTGAAGAACCATGAAGCCAAGAGCCCAGATGTAGCTCATAGACAGAAATCGGTTGCCTCAAGGGGTCAGTGTGACGCCGATGCTCCATCCAGTGGTGGTCATGCCACTGATAGTCTTCCAAATCGGTAACAATCGAAGCAGTTTTCGGTCTGACCTCTTGTTGGAAACCATAGGGGTCAGATTTTTCGTAGATATGACCTTCGGAATTTTTAATCTCGTACTTGTAGGGTTCTCCCACTCCTAGTTCAGGAATAAAGAGTTCCCAGATACCGGTCTCCCCTTTGCGCATCTGATGTTGACGGCCATCCCAATCATTAAAATCCCCGATGACTGAAACATTACGAGCATTAGGTGCCCAAACGGCAAAATAGACTCCCTCAATCCGATCAATTTCTGTAGGATGAGCCCCCAGTTTCTCGTAGATGCGGTGATGATTCCCTTCCGCAAATAGGTGCAAATCAAAATCCGTTAGTTTGGCAGAACGGAAGCCATAGGGGTCATAGCTAACCCATTCCCGTCCGCCTTTTTTAATCCGCAGTTGGTAATTAGCCAGCCGAGGTGTTTCAATTTCCACCTCAAAAAAGTGAGGATGGTGTACCGATTGCATCAGGTAAGACTTCCTTTCCGTGGGCAGAACTACCCATGCTGCCTCTGCTTTTGGTAGATAAGCCCGCACCACCCAACTAACGTTACCATCCTGCTCAAATTTATGGGAACCAAGCACTTCAAAGGGGTTATGATGTTGGTTTCCTACGATCTGGTCAATTTGTTCAGAAGTAATTCTTGAATACATTAAGGATAAACAGGTCTGGGAGGATCACCGTTAGAAAGGAAGGATTGTCCGAAACAAATCGCTCAGTTGCAGCAGGAAAATCAATTCTCGAATCTGGGGGTCAAGGCCAGGGGTGGTTGAGCGTTGTGCTATGGCATCTTGCAGTTGGGCGTATTCAGCGGGACTCATTGCCTTGCCATCAAGAGGCGATCGCGCTTCAATAATAATCTCGGTTCTCAACACCTCTTCTGGTAGATCTTCCGGAGGTGGTAAACACCAAGCTGGTCTAGCTATAAGTATAGCGATAGTTAATTCTAGGCCAATTCCTAACAATTTCAACAATTTAGCCATCACCAAGAGGATTGATTACTTAAATTGATTCGTTAATCAAATCCTATCTCAACCGATTCAGCACTGCCTGTGGCGTCTGGATTAATCAGTGTGGCTGTGTGATTGATTTACAGGAATTTCTATTGATGGGATTGGTTTTTTGCTCTAACCTTAGGGTGATAGCTAGGGTTATTGGTGCGCTCAGGTTTTTTTCTGATTTTTACTACTAATTTCTAGGCTATCACAAATTTCCGCTGTCCCTAACTCACTATTCCTCCTGAATCTGAGCTGATGCTAAGATAGGTGCGTTCTAGCATCATCTTTGTAGCTAGTAATAACTGCTACCAAGTTAATCCTGGTCAGCAGCGCTTCTTGAGTTAGCTAACCAGCCTAAGACCTCTGAAGTCTCAGCCACCAGATTGTTTTCCTGCCCTGATTAAAATTTACCGGTTTCCCATAGGTGTTTCCAACAACTAAGGAGTTTTTTATGAATGCTGTTCCTCGCTCTGCTCGTAGTCAAAGAAATCGGTCTCAGCAATCATTGGCTATTTCAAAAAACCAACGTTATAGGATAGCACGACCACCAACACATACTATGATGTCACCGAAAAACCCTCAGCCAAAGGTTGAAAACGTGAGCGTTTTGCAGCAGCAAACACCAATTTTGTTGAAAGCCTTACTATTTTTAAAACTTGGCTCAGATATAGTAACATTTACACTAATTGCTACTGCTGTCACCGTTTATTCCTGGACAGTTTACAGCCAGCAACAATGGAGCCAAGAGTATCGTAAGCTAGAGGAGCTGCAAAGAGATGAGCGCAATATGACAGCAACAACGGAAGTGATCAAAGATCAACTCGCTCAACAGGCTGAAAATCCAGCTACAGGACTGGTTACTCCTAATCCAAGTAATACAATTTTTCTCAAACGAGCTCCTGAACGTCCTCAGCGCCAGCCATTTACCGCTTTCACGAAACCTCCTGAGCCAAAACAAAAAAAAATCACACCCCTGGGTTACTAGTTTTTTGCCTAGGTATAGGGCGAATGAGGGTAGGTAAAAATATGTAATGGTATATTCATTTAAGTATATCTTGATAAGTATATTTGTTAAAAATGATAGTCAGGTAAAACCTTATGAAGCCCGGTAAGTCACTGGGAAACAACCGTTTGAGACTGCTAATGATATGGGTAATAATGATGGCAGGCGGCAGTGGGCTGTTGCTAAATTTATACCGTTTGCAAGTTTCAGAGGGATCGTCCCTAGAGGAAAAAGCACGGCGGCAGCAAATGGTCTATATGCGGCCGTTTGTACCTCGCCGTCCTATTGTTGACCGCAAGGGGAATGTTTTAGCCATCGACCGACCTGTCTATACCTTATATGCTCACCCGAAGTTGTTCAAAAAATCCTTACAGGAAATTGCTGCTTTGCTGGCTCCGATGATCAAAAAAACACCAACAGATTTGGAGGAGCTGTTCGGTAAACGTAAGAGTGGTATTCGCTTGGGCAATACGATCCCAGAAGCGATCGCAGACCAAATTGCTCGGTTGAACTTAGATGGTTTAGAGTTGATTCGACAATACTCCCGCTTTTATCCCCAAAATGAATTGGCATCAGATGTGGTGGGTTATGTAAACATTTTCGATCATCTGGGTCAAGCCGGTCTAGAATACACCCAAGAAAAGTTCCTAGAACGGGAGATAAAAAACATCCGACTGAGCCGTGCTGGCAATGGAGCCTTGATGCCAGGTCATGTGCCAGAAGGATTTATGCATCTTGATGACCTGCGGCTACAAATAACTATCGATAGTCGCCTGCAACGAGCAGCTCGCTCTGCCCTCAAGGAAACTATCAAGAAGTTTAATGCAGAGCGTGGCAGTATCATAGTGATGAATGTACACAATGGTTCCTTGTTAGCCCTAGTTTGTGAGCCAACCTACAACCCCAATCAGTACTCCAAATTCGATGTGAGTTTGTTTAAAAATTGGGCGTTGTCAGACTTGTATGAACCTGGTTCGACATTCAAACCCCTAAACGTTGCGATCGCATTAGAAACTGGTATCATTACAGCCCAAAGCTTGTTCAACGACACTGGTAAGATTCAAATTGGCGAATGGCCGATTCTCAACCATGACTATAAATCAGTAGGCGCTCGCGGGATGATCAATCCCACCAAGATTCTGCAACATTCCAGCAATGTGGGCATGGTGAGGATGATGAAAAAGATGAAACCTGAGGTTTACTATGACTGGTTAGAGAAGCTAGGCTTAAAGCAAAAAGTAGGAATTGAGTTACCAGCTGAGACGGCTGGACAGCTCAAAAGTAAGTACAAGTTTAAAGTTTCCCCAATTGAACCAGCTACGGCTTCCTTTGGTCAAGGCTTTTCATTAACCCCAATTCAGCTAACTCAGATGCTAGGTGCCCTTGCCAATGGCGGTAAGCTAGTGACTCCCCATGTGGTTCGCGGACTGTTTGACACCAAAGGGAATTCCCACTGGCAACCACGCCGTCCTGCACCGAGACGAGTATTTTCCCCCAACACTACTCGGACAGTGGTGGAAATGATGGAAACTGTAGTAACTGATGGTTCTGGAAAGGCATCCCGTATTCCTGGTTATCGGATTGGTGGTAAGACCGGTACGGCTCAGAAAGCCAGTCCTAATGGGGGCTATTACAGCGATGCCAAGATCACCAGCTTTGTGGGAATTTTGCCAGTAGAATCTCCCCGCTATGTCATCTTAGCAGTAGTGGATGAACCCCAAGGCAATGCCTTTGGTTCTACCGTAGCTGCACCATTAGTCAAATCAGTTATAGAAGCACTGATTGCCATTGAGCAGATTCCACCATCGTCTCAAAACTTCCGGTAGTAGGGCAACTTTGTTTTCAAATGAGTACAATTCAAGCTCTGGTTTGACTTGTCTGCACCTGTGCTAATAATTGATTAATGTTACTGGCTGCTGGTTTACAACTAAGTCCCTGACAAACTAAACCAATAACAGAATCTGGCAGATGGGTATCTAATTGATAAACACTGACGGGGAAATACCCACAGATCAGGGAGGTAAGTTGGTCAGCACCAGCGCGAATCAGAGTGCAATTGCGGTACCAATCTAAAGCAGTAAATATACTGGGACAGGATTGAGGGGATGTGTTGAGTACGCTACTAAATGCTTTCAAGGCTTCTTCTGCTCGGTCAAGGTATCGCAAATCTTCAGTGAGTAAAGCCAGACGTACTAGGTTAGCGATCGCTACGCCATTGGCAGATGGTGTGGCATTATCCGTATAACTACGCTCGTTTACTAACAGTTGATCACTAGGGTCAGTGGCAGCATTATAGTAACCACCATTATCCACACTCCACAGCAATTCATCAAACTCCTCCTGAACCTTAACAGCTTTCTCTAACCAACTGGCCGGTGACAGGTTCATCGGTTGCAGATTTGAACCTTGGCCTTTTGCCCAAGGTTGTTCTACTGACAAACTTGCTTGATGTAAATCTAGCAAAGCTTTGATAAACAAAGCATAATCCTCAGACTGAGCCAGCACTGCCGGTTGACCATCATAGTTTAGTCGGTGGAATCGTCCTGCTACCCATTGATTATTGAGGATGAATTGAGCAGCAACAGTTGCTAGTTGCCAATAGTCCGGTTCAAGAAACACACTATAGGCTCGCGCTAGACCAGAAATCATTAAGCTATTCCAGGCAACAATCATTTTGGTGTCCGTTACTGGTGGAATTCTACCGAGCCAGTTCCGGGTTTTTGCCTCTTGATTGGTCTTGGCTGGTGGAAAGGTTTCCAGGAGATCCGGTTTGGCACCATAACGTGCTTCAAACAGTTTAGCCAAAGCAGCTTCAGTGTTCTGGGAAAACTGATCTGAGTAACGGCGCTGCAACACATTCTTGCCTTCAAAGTTGCCCTCTTTGGTCAGAGTAAATTCTTCCTGAATTGCTGTAAACTCCGATGGGCTTAGCAGTTGTTCTAGTTCTGAATAACTCCAGACATAAAACGCCCCTTCTTCAGGTTCACTGTCTGCTGGGGTCGCGAAATTATCTGCATCTTGAGCAGCATAAAAGAAACCATTCGGAGCGGTCATTTCCCGCTTGAGCCATTGAACTGTTCCTGCGATCGCTCGTTTAAAAGCGGCTTCCTGAATCCCTGCACTCCACAAATCTACCAAGTACTCCACAATCTGCCCATTGTCATAGAGCATTTTTTCAAAGTGGGGTACTGTCCAAGTGGGGTCAACCGTGTAGCGATGAAACCCCCCAGCGACATGATCGTAAATACCCCCCTTAGCTAAGTCTAGTCCCCGCTTTGCACAAGCCTGCTGTGGATTATACTCCGATGCCCAATCGAAGCGAGTAACCCGTAGTGCCATACTGGCATAGGGAATCATGGGGAAACGTGGACCTGGATTGAGATCATTAACGACACCCACACTAACTTGACCACCGATAAATAGCAAATCATCACCAAGCTGCTCTGATTCCGGTAGTACTGCTGCCTGTTGGAGGTATCCCAGGATGTCTTCTTTGAAACTGTTAAGCTTGCCTTTTTCTAAATCATAGAAGCGACGAATTGATTGGAGCAACTGCAAAAACCCCGGTCGTCCGTAGCGTGGTTCCACAGGGAAGTAGGTACCTCCATAAAAGGGTACCAACTCATCGGGTGTCAGGAAAATATTAAGGGGCCAGCCTCCTTGACCTGTCATCATCTGCAATGCTAGCATGTAAATGCTGTCAATATCCGGTCTTTCTTCCCGGTCTAGCTTAATCGGAAGAAAATTAGCATTCATATACTTGGCAATTGCCTGATGGGAAAACGCTTCGCCCTCCATCACCGTACACCAGTGGCAGCTAGAGTAACCGATAGACAGGAAAATTGGCCTATCTTGTTTTCTTGCCGTTAATAGCGCTTCTTCACACCAAGGCCACCAATCGATCGGATTTTCAGCATGCTTACGTAGATAAAGGCTTTGGGATTGGGCAAGGCGGTTAGTCATGACAGCTTCAGTAGTCGCTTCACCTTAAGTCTACCTTGGTGAGTACTGAATCATTGATGTATTTGTGGTTAGTTATTTGTCGTTAGCGGTTCGGCAAAAGAAGCCCCACACCTAATGCGCAGCATAGGTGTGGGATGAATTTTGCACAGGATATGCATGGATCAGGGAAACGAGCTATCAAGCTTCTAATTAATTCTGACTGAGTCATTCCACGTCGCTGCGCTTCTTGTATCAACTGTCTTTTTTCAAAATCGGTAATCCTGATTATCAATTTTTTATCTTTCATCTGGATTACTGTTTGTATATACATATATTATAATTATAGTAGTAGGTCGATGAGAATTAAGGCAAGTCAATGAGAATTGCGTACCAGTATCGGTTAAAGCCAACAAAAGAGCAAAAAGCCAAAATAGATGACTGGCTTTTGATGTTGTGTGCTCAGTACAACTATCTTTTGGCTGACCGATTCAACTGGTACGAGCATAATCGGTGCTCAATTAACGCATGCCCTCTTGTTTGTCATCTCCCTGAATTAAGGGAAAATCCTGACTATTACAGCCAAAAGAAAACCCTCCCAAATCTTAAAAAGACTCATCCTCACTACAAGGGGATACATTCCCAGGTACTTCAGGATGTAGTAAAAAGGGTTAAATTAGCTTTTGATCGGTTCATTAAAGGAGACAGTAAGGGCAAAAAAAGCGGAAGACCCAGATTCAAAAAACGGCACCGCTACCGTACGTTTACTTATCCTCAGATGAAAGAAGAATGCTTGGAGGGCAATCTGATCAATCTGCCTAAAATAGGGAAGGTTAAGGTTGTATTGCATCGCCCTATCCCTAACGGCTTTAAGATTAAGACGGCTACTATCACTAAAAAATGTGATAAGTATTATTTGGTTTTGTCTCTGGAAGACAAAACAGTTACCGAAATCAAGACTAACATTAATCCTGACTCAATAGTTGGTATTGACGTTGGTCTTAAAGAGTTTTTAACAACTTCTGAAGGGGAAACCATTCAAGTTCCTCAATATTACCGGAAAGCTCAGAAAAAGTTAAAAGTTATCCAAAAACGGGTATCTCGACGGAAGAAAGGAGGGGCTAACCGACTCAAGGCTATTAAGCAACTTGGAAAACAACACAAAAAAATAGCAGACAAACGGAAAGACTTCCATTTCAAAACCGCTAATTATTTGCTATCAAAATATGATGTAGTCGCTCATGAAAAGTTAAACGTCAAGGGACTTGCTAAATCCCGATTGGCTAAATCTGTGTTGGATGCTGGGTGGTCAAGCTTCCTAACAATCCTGATAAGCAAAGCCTTAAATGCTGGCTTGTTGGCGGTTCCAGTAAGCGCCCAGAATACTTCGCAGAATTGTTCCGGTTGTGGAAAGAAAGTTCCTAAAAAACTGCATGTTCGTTGGCATGATTGTCCCCATTGTGGATGCAGCCTCGACCGTGACCATAATGCAGCAATAAATATCAAAAACAGAGCGGCAGGGTTTGAAGTTACCGTAAGATAGTGGAGCCTTAATCAAAAAGTTTTAACCCTTTTATGCATAGCCGACTAACAATAAAGGCTCCACTATCTAAGGTTTCGTCTCTCGGCAGTCCGTTCTTAAAGCCCAGTGCCTCCGAAGCGATGGCTGGATTGACTGGGAAGCCTACACTGAACCTGCAAGGTCAGTGTAGGAGCTGTCACTCATTTGTGATTCACTAGGGTTATTACGGTAGTTAAAAATGACCAATTACCAATAACCAATCACTATGAAACTTTGGTTTCCTCAAAAGTATTGCCAAAGTAATGATGATAGTAATCATAGGCACCGGTAGTGTACCCTTTTAAACCATTAGCAACTATACCCAATACTGTGCTATGAGCAATTCTCAATTCCGAGAGAGCTTCTTTAAACAAAACTTGGTTAGCTTTCCCTAAGCCTACCACCATCAATATCCCATTGGTATTAGGCTCCAGAAGTCTTGCATCCGCCAGACCAAGTAGGGGAGGGGTATCAAAAATTACTAGCTCAAACCGCTCTTTGAGATATTGAACTAAATTGTGCATCTTTTGGGAATTGAGAAGCCGGGTGGGGTCGGGGGAAATTTGACCAGCAGTTAGGACAGAAAGATTTTCCTCTAGAGGCGATCGCTGAATCACATCATCAACCTTGATTTCGCTAGAAATAACATCGCTCAGTCCCCACAAATTAGGTAAATCCATCTTCTGATGAATCTGAGGAAAGCGCAGATTACCATCTACGAGTAAAACCTTTTGCCCCATTGCTGCTGCTGCCAGGGCTAAGAATATAGCCGTAGTGGATTTACCATCTGCTGGTTCAGCAGAACTTACCACTATAGCGCTAATGGGTTTCTCAGAATACAGACATTGGAGATTAACTTGGAGACAGCGAAAAGCCTCTAAAAGAGGAGAAATCTGGTAACTACCAGATCCCACACCGAGTTGTGGAGCTGAGGCTTCCGGCTCGGGTATTATGCCCACACCAGTAACAGTAGTGCATTTCTGGAGTTCTTTGTTAAAGGGGATTGTGCCTAATATTGGTAAGCGAGTATACTCTTTGAGATCGTCGGTGCTGTTAAGTAACTGATGTAACTTTTCTGCTAAAAACCCAGCTGTGGCACCTGCAACTATCCCTGCTGCTGCACTTAGGAGCAAAGTATCAGGCAAATTGGGGGATATTGGTTTTTGAGGTTGTTGCGGCTCAACAATTGTCTGCCAAGGGATGCTGGTTTTAGCTGACTCAAGTTCCAAAGTTTCCCGAACTGACTCAAAGCGGTTTAGGCTTTCTGTTGCTTCCTCAATCTTCTGCTTGAGTTCTGTATATCGATGGGCAATCACAGCTAGCTGTTTGAGTTGTTCACTCATCAGACTTTCCCCTTTAGTGATTGCGGCCTGGCGCATCTCTAAAACCTTGATTTGGTTCGCCGTCTCTACTAGCTGAATCAAATTTAGGCGAAGTGTACTTGAAGAACCCGATTGACGATTGCCACCAAACTCTTGAATACGGCTAGTCATCACCCTTTCTGCTTCCTGACTTAACAGGGGGAGTAAATTTTGCTGTTGTTGCCTTAATCCTTTAAAGGTAGATTGGTTTTCCTTGAATTGTACCAAATCCAACACCATCTGACTTTCTACAGTAGAAAGTTGGCTGAGCAATTGTTGATAACGGGGTGTTGCGATCAGGTTAGCTACTGCTTCTGCTTGCTGTGACGATAGCCCCAACTGACCTTTGAGTTTACCATACAGTATAATCGTGTCTCGCAGCTGAGTTTGGGTAGCTTGTCTGTGTTCGACAATAGCATTGACCCGATTCGTCAACAGTTGACCCTGAAGTTGTGGATTAATCAGGTTGTACTTCTGCTGGAGTTGCTGGAGTTGTAGCTGGAGCTGATTAATTTGCCCTTGTATTTTCGGCTGCTGATTCGAGACAAATTGAATGCCTTGTCTGATGCTAGCCTCTTGTTGTTGCTGAGAGTACTCGATGTAGCCCAGAGCAACCTTTTCCAAAACAAATTCAATTCTTTCCGGGTCTGAATCTTGGTAGGCAACTTCTAAAATTTTGGTTTCTCCCAGTCGGGATACCATGATTCCTTCCCGGAGAGTATGATAGTTTATTTCTGGATATTGGGTTTGAATTTGCTCCACAATCTCAGACATAACCTGAGGAGAGCTTAATAGCTGAATTTGAGTGTCATACTCGAAACTTGTAGTTGGAGCAGCAATGCTATTTCCCCCGGGTTTTCCCTGTAACTCAAACGGGTCTTCACCAGAGCTAGGTTCGAGTAACAGTTGGAATTTGCCTTCATAGATTGGAACTACACTTAAGGTTTTGGCAATAATTCCGGATATGATAGTAAGGGCCACCCCTGCCATCAAGATAGCTCGACGACGAGCAGCAGCTAATATACGACGCAGATCGAGTTTGCTGGCTTCCAACTCATGGACTCCCCCTGTTAGTTGTGGAGAAGATCGATACTGCTGTTGACCACTAGGGTTAAATAGGGACGGCTTATAAGCTCCTTGGGAACCCATAATTCTTCTTCTTGCTACTTGGGGATTGGGAATTGGAGATTGGATAACTGGTAGGATGCATAAACCCTAGTTACATGCTAGTTACAGGAACATCAGGAATGATCAGCGCGGCTTTGTGATCAGTATCGATTAGCCCGAAGGGCTACGCTACGCGAACAGCAATAACCTTGAATTTTCCTTGCTTGAAGGTGAAAACAAGAAAGTTCATTTAACATCATTCCTCAGCAAGAGGCAATCGCAAACAAAATAGAGGATATCCAATTTACCAAACTTTCCCAATTTACAGATACAAGAGTTCTGCAACCCATCAGGATGAATAAGATGAAGGAAAAAGGCAAAAGGAATAGTAGCGTCGTAACTTTATCCTTTAACCTTTGAGATCTATCCTGATTGCCAGGGAATGAATGTGCCCAATAGATTTCAGGCACTAGTTGTTGCCAAATTCTCTGATTTTGCTTCCAGCAAGCTCTCATAGAGCTGACTCAGCTGATGGGCAACACCATTCCAGCTAAACATATTTTCTACCCTTGCTCTTGCCCCTAAGCCAAGTTGATTTTTCCAGTCGTGATCCGAGAGAATCCGGTCGATAGCAGCCGCAAAAGCATCAGCATCTTTGGGTGGTGCCAGTAAGCCAGTTTCTTCAGATACAACGGTAAACTGAAGACCACCGACATCACTAGCTACTACAGGGGTGGCACTAGCCATGGCTTCGATGGCAACTAAACCAAAAGGTTCGTAGTGACTTGGTACTACGCAAACATCAGCTGCCGCATAATAAGCTGGAAGTAGTTCATCAGCAATGCGTCCAGGAAATGTGGTGATAGTTTGCAGTTCCAATTCAGCGACAATCCCTTCAATGCGATCGCGTTCCATACCATCTTTCTCACCAGGACGAGAACCACCACCAATAATCAGCTTTAAGTTAGCATCACCCCGTAGCTGGGAGGAACCAACAGCTCGAACTAGGGTTTCAATGCCCTTGCGTTCGTCAAACCGTCCCACGTAAAAGATGATTTTGTTTTCAGGGCTAAGTCCAAGTTTTTGCCGTGCTTCTAAGCGGTTAATCTTGCCAAATCGGTCAATGTCGGTACCACAGGGAATAATATCAATGTCGCCCTTACTTGAAACTAGCGATCGCATGTGTTCTTGTTCTTGGGGAGATGTAGCCACAATGCGTTCTGCTGTTTCTAGCACTGCTTTTTCTATCTCCAAGCGAGTAGCAGCAATCTTCGGAATTGTTTCTACTGACTCGTATTTAACTGCGCCTAGGGAGTGATAGGTGTGAAGTTGAATGAGGGATTGACGCTTCTTCCACTCCATACCCACCCAAGCCGAAAGCCAGTAGTTTGTATGTACTATTGAGTAGGTAATGCCTGATTGCTCCTGAAACTTAAGCAATTCGGTTAAAAACTCACCGCAGTATTCAAAAATCTCTTGCCGTGGCACAAATGCTTTTGGACCAGCAGTTAGGCGAATAGTGCGACAACCCGGAGTATGTTCAACGATTGTGGCTTGGTTGGAACTGGAGAGGCGAGTAAACATATCGACCTGCCACCCTTGCTTAGCAAGAGCTTCACCCACTTGGCGCACATACACATTCTGTCCTCCAGCTTCTTCCTTACCGATTTCTATCGCTGGATCTCCGTGAACGGATATCAGAGCAATGTGCTGTGTATTTTTCGTATTCATAGGCTTTTTTTATGTTGGAGCTTACAGAAGGTTTTCAGGTATGGGGAGTCTGACCTCTATCCGGCTAAACCCTCAGCGTCGAGCTTTTACACACTCACTTAACAAATTTTAACCTCTCAGAGGTGCTTAACACATCAGTGGATGGAAGTAAATTTTTAACAATTAATTTATAATAATCTTAACTTACTTGGCTACATTATTATATGGTATATAATCTTTCTCAGACGCTTCTGGGCTTTCAGGCACGTCTTAATAGCTGGCTGATCTACCTCACTTAAAACTAGTGCATCAGTCAGAGATTGGTAGAGTCCGAGAGTCATCATAGATTTTCGAGATCATTTTCGTATTGCAGTGGTGTGAGCGATCGCTCATAGTTTCTCATCATAGAATTTACCCAAAAAATTGGGTAATCGCGCCCCGTCCTTCGTTCGACGGCTTTTTTTTTAAACTTTTTATTGACAGTTTGTACTAGGTGTGCTACTATAAAATTATAAAAAATATACTTTTAAACTAGAGAGATACTATCTAACCATAAGTAGGCAACGTAAAAAATATGTATCAGATACATATTGCGTAATTTAGTCTAACGACTTAAACGTCGTCTATAAATTTAGATAAAAAAAGTATCTATCTATATAAAAAAAAGATCTAAAAAAAAGGTACGGTGGGGTTAGAAGTTACCGTAAGAAGAGTGGAGCCTTTATAGTTAGTCGGCTATGAGTCAAAAGTTTTAACCTTTTTGATTAAGGCTCCACTCTTCTAAGGTTTCGTTTCCGGCACACCGGAACCGGGATCATTGAGCAATCACGCTCATGGAGAATTGTCCTCTACTCTCCCTGACTCCGGTTTGGGTGAGCAAGACAGCAAGGCCGTAGGCCACGCTACGCGAACGCTGAAATGAGAATCCCCGTCCTTCCAGGGCGGGGAGTGTCAAAAGCTCAAAAATGTGCTATCATGGATAGACACTACCTTGGAGAGGTGGCTGAGTGGTCGAAAGCGGCAGATTGCTAATCTGTTGATAGGTTCAGGCCTATCCGAGGGTTCGAATCCCTCCCTCTCCGTTGAGTATCCTCAACTGGCAAAAATCAAACTTTCGTTGCTTGGAAAAGCGGTGCGGCCCCGCGCTTTTTAAAAGCGCTAGGGAACGGGCACCAAGAGATCTGGAAAATTTGATTAAGTCTACCTAGCTCAATAGCTTCTATTTGTCCCTTTTCTACCTGCCAAAGTTAGAGAAGCTGTAACCAATGCCAAAGGAGATTCCCACATCTGCGGCACCATCAACGAAAATTCCAGTAGTTAATGCAGCATTGGCCACAAAATTGGGTCCAAAAGGCCAATCAACACCACCAGTAACGATTAAACCCACATTGTTGTCATCACCTGTAGAAAAAGCCAAACCACCACCAGCGAAAGCTGAGTAAGTAGGCGGCTCAAACGGTTCATCCTGGAAAATAAAGTTGTAAGTGGCTGGGATCACAAAGGTAGCATCATCATTGATTAGTATGCTAGGACGCACTGATAGGGTGGGGGATAAATCGTATTTGCCGTTAATCATAAAGCCACCTCGACCAATATTGGTGCCATCATCAGTAAAACCGATATGACCGCCAATTCCAATATAGTTTCCAACCCCGAGGCTGTTGCCAGTAGGATCAATATTTCTCTGAGCTACAGGGGTGCCTACTTCATAGGAGGTGGCTGGTGAGGTGTCAGAGGTGGCTGGATCTAGTTGTATTTTTAGAGCTGCCACAGATGTAGCTAAGGTACCTGGTCTCGGTGAAGCTACCACAGGATTATTTAACTGTTGAGAAGGTGTTTGGGATTCCTCAATGATCGCTTCTAGCTCTTGTTTGGAGAGATCAGCACGATACTGGATAGTTTCTAAATTGGCTTCTAAATTGGCTAATGGTAACTGCTCCTGTCTGACTGTATAGTCAGCAATTGGTGCGACTGAGGCATTGAATTGGGAGCGGTTCACCAATGCACTAGGAGACCCTACCGACTTACTGGCACGAACCGCTGCCCCTATCCTGTCCAATTGCCCTAAACGGGAATTAGCTCGATGGTCAGTGATAGTGTTGAGATTGTCTGATGGCAGATTAGTTGGTCTGAATATATTTTTAGGAGTCTGTTTAGTTTCCGGATTAAATCGATCAGGGTCAACTGTGATGGTGGAAGTTGCTGCTAATTGCTGGGGTCTCACCGCTGCTGCGGTCTGGGTCAATTGCTTCACCGATGAATTATGGCTAGGTGTTTCAGCAGTAGCAGACAGCTGGTAACTGACCATGGTCAATACTGCCATACTCAGTTGCATCGAAAGGGTCTTAGGAAAATTACTCTTCACACTCACTCCTCAAAAACTACTTGGTCATTGGTTAGGGGTAACAAACTTAGCAGTTAGCCAAAAGCTAAAAGCTATAGTTCTTGGTCAGTAACTTGTAGCTGCTAGCCAGATCAGATCAGGTAAAGTACTCAAGAATTTGAACCCAATCCTAGGATAGTCTAATCATCCCTTGAACTTTACCAGATAGAAAGAGCAGAATAACCTCATTTTGGCTTTTAGTTTTGCCCTGGGCAAACATCACTAACACAGGACTTACCCCTCTACACCTGTAAAACCTCTGTAATTCTCTATTTACCCTTGCCCGATCGGAAATTACCGATTAGACATCTCCAGAAATTAGGTTTTCACCTAGATAGGATCGGGGTTTCAGATTCTTTGTCGGAGATGTCTATTGGCTAAACCCCTGATTTTTGGCGTTGCTGAATTAAGGAATGAATGCGCGATCATCTAGTTTTATTAAAGCCCCCGTTGGTCCCCCAGCGAGCAATCCCTCGCTGGGGGACTTTGAGAGTTTTTCCCCCCAGAATTGGGGGGCTAGGGCGTGTTTTCTTGCCTCGGAGATCCCCCATTATCCCCCTTAAAAAAGCAGGGCTGTTTCATTCTCGCCAAAAATAGATGGGGAGATGGGGAGATGGGGAGATGGGGAGAATTTTGGACGAATAGTCGTGATTTTGGCCAAATTTATCTAACCCTCCTCGAAGGCCGAATCACGAATTGTTAGTCATTGGAGTTGCTTCCTCCCAACTAATTTGTCAGATTTTAATGACTAAATTGGCGGATTTTTCGGGAAATTTTAGTTTATTTCCCTATCCCCCTATCCCCCTATCCCCCTATCTCCAATAATCGTTAACTTATTAAAGTTTGAAACAGCCCTGCCCTTAAAAAAGGGGGACTTTGAGTATGGCTCCCCCCTTTTTTAAGGGGGGCTGGGGGGGATCATAATCTTGCGGAAAACTTTGAAAACACGCCCTAGGGGGGCGTGCGCCATACTGAGAATCAGCAACGCCCTTAATCTTCCTAGTTGTTTATCCTTCTAGAAAAGTACCATAATCTGAGTGTGAGTTCCCGCTTCCTATACTATGGTTTTGCTTGAGCAATTACGAGCCAATGATTTGGAATACTACTGTCGTGCTAATCTCAACCTCTATGATTCGCCCAACTGTGAGAGTTTGACAACACAAGCAGCCACCGGAAGGCACTTGCGGGTCTTGTCGGTCCCACCTGTCGGTAATGCCTTAGAGGTGCGTCTGTGCGAAGATAACTATTCTGGTTGGTTGCCTGTGTCGGATTTGGCTGTACTGGACATAGCTAAGACTCCTTATCGCCCCATTTCTCTGTCTCCAGCTCAAATCCAAGCACGAATAAAAGCGGTGATTGGGTTTACTAAAGCAGCAATGCACCAAAATCCCTACTACCTTTGGGGGGGTACAGTAGGTCCCAACTATGACTGTTCAGGGTTGATGCAAGCAGCGTTTGCAGCATCGGGGATTTGGTTACCCAGAGATTCCTATCAGCAAGCAGCTTTCACCCAAACCATTAGAATGGAGCAATTACAACCAGGAGATTTGGTCTTTTTCGCTACCGCCCAAAAAGTGAACCATGTAGGATTGTATCTAGGTAATGGTGATTACATTCATAGTTCTGGCAAAGATCATGGTCGTAATGGGATTGCAATTGACCAACTTTCAGAACAAGGGGATGAGATAACAAAGTATTATTACCGACAGCGCTACGGAGCTGGGCGAGTTGTGGCAAGTTATCAGCCCTAGTCACTTAGCACAATTATCTAGCACAGTGATCTAACACAATTATCTAGCACAGTGATCTAACACAGTGATCTAGCACAGTGATCTAACACAGTGATCTAGCACTGTACTGCTCATAGAGTTGATCCCAATCAGACTTTCTGTGAAGCTCTCAGCAGGGCTTCAGGGGAAAAGACTAACAAATATGACCACAAAATATCCTCACAATTTCCTTTCCTCAGAGAAATATTCTGAGCTTTCTAAAATACTCCTGGTGATGATCTTGTGATTATACTGATTATTGAGGGAAGACTGTGGGTAGATGTATCCCTAGCTTATCTGTAGAATTTCTGACGGATCGAGCCCAGCAATGAACACCACTCAGTCTCACATAAACAGTACTGAAACAATGGCAGAGGGAGAGTCCGCCCTAAAGATCTTGTTTTCTTTATCACTTGATCTATTATGCACCTTTGGTCAAAACGGATATTTTCAACAAATCAATCCGGCTTGGGAAAAGGTTCTAGGATGGACTTGCTCCCAATTGCGATCGCGACCTTGGATTGAGTGGATTTATCGAGAAGATCGGGAATTTACTCTCAATGCCCTTCGTGATTGTGGTCACGGAAAACTAGTCGAATATCGGAATAGAATTTACCATAAAGATGGTAGCTTGCGTTGGCTGGCTTGGAGAATTTCACAGGATGAACAGGGTCTTATCTATGGTGTTGCTAAAAATATCACTAGCATTAAAGAGCTAGAATCTGGATTGGACGATGGTAACTCTACTGGCTGCTATGAAGGCAGTAAGGGCTCTGAAAATCTCAATCCAGATGATCAAAACTTAAAAAGTTACTTTGCTTTATTAACCGCATGGCTTTATCGCTATAAAGCGGTTAGTCAAATCAGTGGTCAGCTGCTCTACGAATGGAATACCCAGACCAATGAATTGATTTGGGGTCACAATATTGAACAAGTATTGGGTTATTACCCAGGGGAAATCGCCAACACTGGGCAAGGGTGGGATCAGTTAATTTATCCTGATGATTTAGAACGATACCGACACATCATTGAACGGGTGATTGTGACTAAGGAGCCTATTGATCTTGAGTATCGGATGCGTAAGAAGGATGGCACGTACATCACTGTTGAGAACAAAGGACAGTTTTACCTAGATAGTGCCGGTAATCTCAATCGTCTGGTGGGGTTAATTGTTGACATCACGAAGCGCAAACAGGCAGAAGAGGCATTACGCCTGAGCGAAAAACGATTTCGGCTAGCAGTGGATAATTTCCCCGGTACATTTATGATATATGATGCCCAGCGGCGGCTCCAGTTTATCAATCAACAAGGGGTTAAGCTAACTGGAGTGTCTGATTCACCGCTACTGGGTCACACTGACGAGGAAATCTATCCACGTGTATTTAAGGATATCTATGTGAAACTCCTACAAAAGGCTGTGGAAACCCGTACACCACAAGTGGAAGAACTGACTCTGACTTTGCCAGAGGTTGGTGAACTCACTGTCCTCGCTACCTATATTCCCCTGCTAGATGAGCAAGGAAATATTTATCAAGTTATCGGGATTATCCAAGATACTACCCAGCGCAAGCAGGCAGAGGTAGAACTACGGCAAGCCTATCAGCAATTGAGACTAAATACAGCAGCGGCTTTAGACGAGAAAGATGCCCAATTTCGACGGGTGTTTGATGAAGCACCTATCGGAATGTCACTCTCAGATTTGGATTATCAGTTTATTCAGGTGAATCGGGCTTTGTATGAAATGCTCGGATACACCAAGTCTGAACTAATGGCTCTCAATGGTTTGGCAATTACTCATCCTGAAGACCTAGAACAAGCCCAGCCTTATATTAGGCAGGTCATACAAGGAGAAATTGATAGTTTTAAGTTAGAAATACGTTACCGCAAAAAGAATCAAGATACCCTCTGGGGTAATTTAACCATGATGGCTATGCGAGATCAAGCAGGAGAAATCCTGTGTATTTTGAGCATGGTTGAAGACATTACAGAACGCAAGCAGGCAGAGGAGGCGCTACGACATAGTGAAGAACGATTTCGTGCCATCATTGAAGATCAAACTGAACTGATCTGTCGGTTGAAACTTGATGGCACCCTAACGTTTGTCAATGATGCTTACTGCCGCTATTTTGGCAAAGACCGCTCTGAATTAGTAGGGAAAGTATTTTTGCCAAAAATGCCTCCGGAAGACGAAGACATTGTTACCCGGAACTTCCGTTCTCTTTCTGTAGATAATCCGATTAACACTTACGAACACCGAGTTCTTCTCGACTCTGGAGAAATTCGCTGGCAGCAGTGGAGTGATCGAGCTATGTTTGATGAACATGGCAACTTTCTCGAATGCCAGGCGGTGGGAAGAGATATCACTGAACTCAAGCAAGCAGAAGCAGATATTCGTAAGGCATTGGTTAAGGAAAAAGAGCTGAGTCAACTGCGTTCAGGTTTCGTTTCATTAGTTTCTCACGAGTTTCGCACGCCTCTGACTACCATTCAATCTTCTGCTCAAATGCTGCAACGCTATGAGGATAAATTGTCCCCTGAGAAAAAACTGAAGCACCATGATAAGATTCAGCATGCTGTGCTCCGGATGACTCAACTTTTGGATGATGTTCTAACGATTGGGAAAGCCGATGCGGGTAAACTCAAGTTTGAGCCAGCATCCATGGATTTAGTTGCTTTGTGTCAGGACATACTCGAAAATATCAAAATTAACCTGGGTTATAAGCATAACCTGATATTCATTACTCATGGGTGCTGCCAAGATGCCCTAATCGATGAAAGACTTTTGAGTCATGTCGTTAACAATTTGCTGTTAAATGCCATTAAATATTCCCCAGAAGGAGGTACCATCAAATTTGAACTCAATTGCGATTCTTCGACCGCAGTAATCCAGGTTCAAGATCAGGGGATCGGCATTCCTAAAAAAGACCAAGAGAAACTCTTTGAGTCCTTTGAAAGAGCGAGTAATGTTGGCAGCATCCCTGGTACTGGACTGGGTTTAGCGATTGTCAAAAAATGTTTAGACTTGCACGAGGGTACAATTGCTGTAAACAGTGAAGTTGGGGTGGGAACAACATTTACGGTTACCCTACCGCTGCACTTGGCTACTGACCAAAATAGGGAGTAGGGAGTAGGGAGTAGGGAGTAGGGAGTAGGGAGTGGCGTCCATAAAATGGAATGTACCTCATAAGTATCAGAAACGCTATATACAATGGTTGATCGCCTTTGGCTCATTATTAATTATTAATTATTGCTAATTAATATAGCATTATTAAATGAATTGTGATAATTTTTGATGCCATATTCCCTACTCCCAGATCCGCTGTTCCCAGATCCGCTGTTCCCTTTGCTATACATAATTGAAGTCTTCTGTATTCCTAATTCTCAGTTCGGTTGACAATCAACGATCAACAATGACCCCTCAGCTTTCTCTCAAATTCTTGCAAGTTCAGGAAACTAGCGAGTCTACTGGTTCAACTCCCAGTTATCGCCTTGACAGCTATATTGCCCAACAAACACCTGACTTGTCTCGCTCTCGTATCCAGAAGCTGATTGAACAAGGCAACGTGCAAGTGAATGATCACGTGTGCATCTCAAAAAAAGCTAAAGTTCAGCTAGGGGATCGCATCTCCCTAACCATTCCTGACTCCAAACCCCTGGAATTACAACCGGAAGTCATCCCCTTAGACATTCTTTATGAAGATGAGGTTCTGATTATTATCAACAAACCGGCTGGTTTGGTAGTTCATCCCGCACCTGGTCATGAAAGTGGTACTCTTGTCAATGCCCTTTTAGCCCACTGTCCTAAACTGACAGGTATTGGTGGTGTTCAGCGTCCAGGCATTGTCCACCGCTTGGATAAGGATACAACTGGTGCAATTGCGATCGCAAAAACTGACCAGGCTCATGGACATCTACAAGCTCAACTCCAAGCCAAAACTGCTCAAAGACAATATTTAGGTGTAGTCTATGGTGCTCCCTCTGCTGAGTCTGGCACCATTAACCAACCGATTGGACGGCATCCTGTAGACCGCAAGAAAATGGCTGTCGTGCCAGTAGAAAAAGGGGGACGCCCAGCGATTACCCATTGGCAAGTCCGAGAACGACTGGGCAACTATACCCTGATCCATTTCCAATTAGAAACTGGTCGCACCCACCAAATTCGTGTCCACAGTAGCTATATTGGTCATCCCATTGTTGGAGATCCCGTTTACAGCAGTGGTCGTTCTGTCGGTGTCAATCTACCGGGTCAAGCACTTCACGCTTGGCGGCTACAACTAAAGCATCCAGTTTCTGAGGAGTGGATTGAGTTTGTTGCCCCTCCCCCCCTAGCTTTGATCAAACTCTTAGACGTGCTACGACTTCGCTTCAGCTAGTTCCTTTTGCGGAGATTGCTGAGCCCGATATGGCACTAAGGATTCGTAATCGATGTTCAAAGCTGACACTCGTGGGATAGTGTTGCCTTGGGGAGACAGATCCCGTGCCATGCCCATATACAGAGACGGATCCCCTAACTTGGCCTTCTTGTCTTGTGGCACGTAACTGCGCACCTGGGTCTGCCAAATGATTTGTGGGAAGCCCAGTACTGCACGGTAGTATTCGTTGTAACGTGGAGATTTGATGTTGAATGGTATTTCACCCTGAGACCGACCGGGAATCACTCGACGCCGTTGATAGGGGACGGTGTTGTACCCAAAATTCTCCATGTACTCTTCGCTGTCGAGAAGTTGATCGACGAAGCCTTGGATACCCTTTGTGGCAATTATAACTGCCCAGGCTAATTTTTCTCTTTCCCCATAGATATCACGTCCAAGCACCCGCTGCACGCACTGCTCTACAACGCGATAGTTGCTGTTTTTGTCATAGAAGCTGGTCTTGAAGGTTTCAGAAAGCAACAACCCACGAATGAAGTCCCGCACTGTGATCTGACCGAAGCGGAGTTGGGACTCCAGGAACGGTTCACGATCCGAAGCAAAGGCATGGAAGAAAATCTGACGGTATCCTGCCTCGATTAGGGCATCCATGTCTCCGGGGGAGAGCAAGTTTTCAGTGGAATAAATTCTGGGTTGCTCTTCTCCTGGTATCTCATACCCATCTATGCGCGCATTCTGCGTCACAGGGGCGTAGCCTAGTAAAGGAATAGCCACGTTTTTATCTCCGTATTCTTAGAAAATCTTACAAACCTTAATCAAATATATAATGAATCCCGTGTCAATCTGTAAAAAAATTATAGTTTAATCGATATTTCAATCTCTAGAGCGACCACTGATAGCCGGGACAGCAGTCAATAGTCAATCGTCAATAGTTATGGGTTAATCAACTAACCCTTTTCTTGCTTTTGTGATTACTCTGTGTGATTACTCTGTGTGTCCCCCTTTAACTTAATCACCTTAATCACTAATAGGTTATTAATTTTGATTAAGGAAAACGTTACTCAAAGCAATAATTTTTAATATTTATTAAAATAGCCCGAAATAATTAGACCAAACAATTAGACAATAGCCGATCGCTCCTAGCATCCATACCCCATCCAAAAAGACAGTGAATTAGTCTTGGATGGACACTCTGGCCAATCCCGCAGGTAAGTTTCGAGATTTACCTGCCAACGTGGGGGTTTTAATCCCAGACCCAAACAGAGATGGGAAATGACCTCAAAAAAACGCTGATCGTGACCAGGGGCACCTAAATGAGCATGGGCATATTCATGGATGACAATACTTAACCAATCAGACCGTGCAATGCGTCCGACATCAATTAATATCACCGCCGGAGTGGCTAAGATGTTGCAAAAGCCATCAATACCAAACTTTTCCCCTAAAGGGGTTGCCAAAATCCGCATTGGGCGGCATAGGGAATCATGATAGCAGCTATGACAGGCGTCTAAGCAAGTCTGGAGTTCTCCATTAATGGCATCAATGTGATTGCCAATCCAGGTATAAATGCGATCGCGTTCTTTAGCATGATCAGTGATCTCTACCATACTTGGGTCTAAAGCCAGCTGACCCACCGCATTCAGATACTGGTAGCCCCGGATTAACGGATCATCGCTGATGGTGGAATCACCACCCCAAGATTGAATAATACTCTTCCGGTGCCAAGACATTTTGTTGTTGTTGAGATGTCACCCCAATATTAGACCCAGTATTAGCCCTATTCTCTAAATTCTCTAGATTAGAGTCAATCCGGGTTTCGATGCAAAATGATGCGCTGCTAAATCCACCAAAACGTTTCACTATACTTGTACGCATCCGCCGAGATGGAGTGATAAAGGAGAAACGCTCATGAGCACTCATGGTTTCATATTCAGTAATCAGCACTAGCCCATCTTGAGCATCCATCTGATAAAGACCAGCCACTGGCATGGTTTCCGCGTAACCTTTTTCCCGCAATAACTTCCCATGTCTAGGAGAATCGGCATCTGGAACCACCACCATCACCGTCGAGTCTTTGTGACCCTCATCAGTCTGATCCCAAGCCATTGTACCCTGCCAACTGACCAAAGCTCCACCTGCTGCCAAACTTGGGTTAATCTTATGAAGCTCACACAGCTCAATGACTTGGGGATGATCAGCCTTTAAGGTGGCTACATTGATATCCAACTCTCCCTTCTCTGCTTGTCGGAAGGCTAGGTGGTGGGTTGTGCGTTGCGATCGCCAGTTGCCAGCACTGAGCTGGAAAAATTCCATGGCATCAATAATTGGATCCATATTATGGTATTTGGTTTACCGAGTTTTTACTTAAATTTTACTTAATCTTGAATTTTTGCATATTCCTGAGATTTTTCCAAACAAGGGATCCATGCCCAATCCATCAGGATTTCCGCTGCTACGCTACATATACTGATACTAAATGCAATTGTGCCACTATATAGTTGGGTTTGGCCTCAGGTTTGGCGTAACTATGATGTCCGAATAATTACTCTTAATCGAAATCACCCTATCACTCCGTTACACCATCAATTTTCTTTATTATCGGTATTCAATCGGACTTGATCTAAGTCCATCAGACATACAGGCACAAGGGCAAATCATCGCTTTCCGGATTTTTATTACAATTTGTATCTTTAATTACTTATTGCTTGACAGAATCGACAGTATTTTATATGTGTGTTAGATTGATTAACAACGGCCAAAAAAAAGAGCAGTCGGAACACTCGTCCGCCTGCCCTAATCAACGTATGTAAGCTTAGGAGTAAACCTATGGAAATGCCTGGAAAGCTAAGTTTGGAACAACAGTTCCAGATGAAAATCTACCAAGACCAAGTCAAGCTGTTGAGCCAGGAGGAGGCTCAGTCCTATCTCTTGGAAGTTTTGCGTCAAATGATGGTTAAGGAGAATCTATTCCGCCATCTACTCAAAAACGCTTAACTCTTAATTAGCTGCGAAGGTTTCACTTTGCTTGACTTGTTTTAAGGGGTGCCTCAGTCGTACCTACATTCGACGAATCTACACTGGCATGGGAACGCCTATAATCTAAACCTTCGCTGCTGATCTGAACCTGCTAATAGCCATCGTAGCGCTTCAGCCCTGGCCGCGCTACTACCATATGATAGTATATTTTAGAAATTTCGACTTAAGTAGGAACACTGATATAGTTAGGGAATTAGATAGTCAAGGAATACTTACCAAGAACTCTTGGCTGTTAATGGCTGGAATTTACAATCTTGAATTAAGACTAGGAACCAGCTTGCATATTGCTGCTCTTAAGCTACCTCCGAATTCTAGCACAGATGATAGGATTCGGAGTGCTCGATTTTTACGTCACTTGCCATTATCCTCCCTTTCAGGTCAATCAGGACTTAGGCAAAATTGGGCAACCAACCCGTGACAAAGTACTTCATGTAGGGTGGGCAGTGGCTCAGACCGATTGATCAAGTTGGCCAAAGGCTTGCTAAGCACTGCCCACCAAAGAGCTAGATGTAGGGTGGGCAGTGGCTCAGACCGATTGATCAAGTTGGCCAAAGGCTTGCTAAGCACTGCCCACCAAAGGATTAACCCTAGGAGCCATTACTAATTCTCCTGAGATCCTCGCAAGAAGGGGATTTGCGCCAAGAGTTAGCCCAGGTCTCGGGGGTGGTAGGGAAAGGGGTGAGAATAACAGTACCATCAGGACCAATCAGCCAACCCTGAGCTTCCACAATCCGCCGCCTTGGACCCTTTCGAGCCGACTCCTCCCTAGCAGCCGGAGAATGACGTTGACTCTGATAATTTTCTGTTGCCGAGTTATCTAAGGTTACCCAATCTGCTATTACAGTTCGGCTTATGATTGGGTCAAGGGGACTCGGAGGTAAGCCACCCCGTCCAGTAACAATGAATTCATCCCCTTTGGAATCATCCGATGCCACTTTGACAGTGTCAGCACACCTAGCGTCAATCAGTGCAGATGGGTCAACTACAGTAGTGGGTAGTTCTACTAAACCCTGAGAGGGATTAACCCCAAGGATGTTGATTGTTATGTTACCGTCTACACCACGCTCAGAACTGGCGGTGATATCACTCAAGTTGGTTGGTTGATCGGGAAAGTTGAACCCAAAGATGCCTTGAGCGGTAAGATCTATATTACCGCCGTTGCCATCAAAGGCATTAGCGGTGATGTCGCTATTTTCTTCGAGGAAGGCAAGAATTAAATCAGCAGTAATGGTGATATTGCCACCATTGCCTGGTTGATCTTCGGTACCGGCGCTGGTACTGATTTGACTACCATCGCGCAATATTAATAAATCCTGTAGCGTCAGAGTAATATTGCCACCATTTCCGCTAACAGTTTCAGTAGAGATATTACTTTCTTCAAGGAAGATAGAGTCAGCCTCCACCAAGATGTCACTAGCATCTCCTTGGCCAGAACTACTAGCCGTCACTTGAGCGTTATTGGTTAAGGACAGCGAGCTTCCCTGAATGATGATGTTAGGCTCTGGGTCTGGTTGAGAGTCAACAACTGCTGTTTCCTCGACAGCTGTAGTAATTCTGCTGTCTGATAGGGAAATGGAGTTGGCATTGAGTTCGATTGTTCCTATTTCGCCAGTAGTTTCGGTAGTACTTTCAATATTACTATTGTTTTCTAGGGAGATGGAGTCAGCAGTAATTTTTATTTTTCCAGCGTTGCCAGTACTTTGATCTTCAGTGTTGGTTCTAATATTTGCTTGGTTTTCCAGTACTAGAGATTTAGCATTAATTGTTATTGTGCCAGCATCGCCAGTACTTTCATTAATCGTTCTGGTACCAATAGTACTGACGTCTCTGAGCACAAGTGAGTCAGCAGTAATGGTTATTTTTCCAGCATCCCCACTGCTATTGTCTTGAGTCTCGCTGCCAAGACCATTGCCCTGACCTTCCAACAATACAGAACCGGCGGTGATTGTGATCTCTCCAGCATCCCCAGTACTGTTATTTCTTGTGTTGGTACCAATACCACTTTGTTCTCTGAACACAACTGAGTCAGCAGTAATGGTTATTGTTCCACCATCCCCACTGCTATTGTCTTTAGTATCGCTGCCAAGACCACTATCCTGGCCTTCAAACAATACAGAACCAGCGGTGATGGTGATCTCTCCAGCATCCCCACT
The DNA here is from genome assembly GCF_010672065.1 of Moorena sp. SIO4A1. Classification (NCBI taxonomy): domain Bacteria; kingdom Bacillati; phylum Cyanobacteriota; class Cyanophyceae; order Coleofasciculales; family Coleofasciculaceae; genus Moorena; species Moorena sp. SIO4A1. The sequence continues at coordinate 168,442 of NZ_JAAHHX010000006.1, forward strand.
GCTATTGTCTTGAGTGTTGGTACCAATACCACTGCCTCCTCTGAACACAAGTGAGTCAGCAGTTATGGTTATTATTCCAGCATCCCCACTGCTATTGTCTTGAGTATTGCTGCCAAAACCATTGTCCTTGCCTTCCAATAATACAGAACCGGTGGTGATGGTGATCTCTCCAGCATCCCCAGTACTCTTATCTTGAGTGTTCGTACTAATACCACTGTTGTTTGTGACCACAACTGAGTCAGCAGCAGTAACAGTGATATTGCCAGCATCCCCCTTACCGTCTGTCCTACTACCAATCCCCGCCTCTTCTATGGTAAGGGTACCGGTTTGAACGATAACGTCTCCAGCATTTCCATTATCCCCAGAGGTGAGGCTATTGATTCCAGCACTTTTGAGGGATATGGATTCACCACTGATCACCGTAATCGGTGGTGCCTGTACGCTACGGTTGTTATTTCTGTTGATTCCGATCCTTTCCAATGCGATCGCACCAGCCGCAGTAATGGTAACTGCTCCTCCGCCAGTATCAATTCCCGCATCCATTAATTCCACATCACCACTACCAGAGTTGTCACTATCGGCTTCCAGGACTAGATTAAGCAAACCACTCTCGGCATTTATTCCAAAGTTTTTGAGAGAAATATCATTGGCCGCTTCCAAGGTCAGAGTGACTTCCCCTTCTGTCGTTTTGGTAATGCCAAAGCCATCTGCAGTGATATTTCCTTCCTGAGTGCCTGTGGTTCCGGTAGTGATAGTGACATTGGTGCCAGCATTGAGTTGAGCTTCAATATCTGGGATATTCACCACGGCATCATCCCCAGTGGGAGTGAAGATATTGGAATTACTATCAAAGCTGCCATTGGATGTATCGGCAAAGCCAAGAGTAACATTCCTCGGGTCAAGTAACCAAGTTCCTGCATTTCCATTGGCTGCACTAGCATCGACTCTGACTCCTGTAACATCCAGAAAATTGGCACTGGATGTCTCGATTAAACCGCCATTCCCTGATTGCGCTCCCCCCCTTGCCGTTAAGGTGCCATAGGCGCGAGTGGATTGATTCGACCAAATCACAATCAGACCACCATTACCAGTGCTAACCGCATCAGCGTTGATAGTGGTGTCACGACCGATATAGGTAGCTGTGGCCAATGGCAGCTGTCCTTGACCTTGGAAATCCCCACCAATTAGTGCTTCTCCACCACTACTGTTTCCAGAAACATCAATGGAGCCACTGTCAAACAAGCCAACTTGATCCCCTAATACCGTTACTTTGCCTCCAGTTTTTCCTGGAGCGAGGTTGGCAGCGTTTAGGGCACCAGAGATAATCACGGTTCCTGGCTCAAGTGGCACAATAGTACCGGAATCGGTAAGTGTGACCTGACCGTCACTGGAAACTGTTACGCCGGTGTCATCGTCCAAAGTACTTAAAAATTCAGTAACAGAGGGAGAATTAGATTCTATTGATGGCGTTGGAGTCGATAGTGTCAAAATCTGTCCAGCTTGCCCCAATTGCACTAACGTTTCACTCGGAACCGCTAATATATTAATCTCACCCCCTGGTGCTAGGATATCCCCAGTGCTAATCACACTCCCACCGACTAAGGTGACATTCTGTCCCTGTCCCACAGCCAAATTGCCAGCATTTACGATCGGCTGAGGCGGATTCTGGCCATACTGCAATCCGGTCTTTCCATACTGCAATCCGGGAGTAATGTTAATGGTTAACAGGGGTGGTTCTTCGGGATTGATAGCACTAAACTCGATGCCATTGCCAAACACTATACTATTAGCGGTACTTCCGACAAAGGAACCGGCTACATCTAATTGGGAATTGGCTCCGAAAACAATACCATTAGGATTGACCAAAAACAAGTTGGCGGCACCATCTACTCCTAGGGTTCCGAAGATCTTGGAGATGTTACTACCGGTTACTCGGCTGAGAATATTGTTAATGCCAGCGGGATTGGCAAAGTAAACCCGCTGCAAGTCCCTAACATTAAATTCAGAAAAGCTATGGAATAGGTTATCCCCTCTGGTTGCTCCACCTTCAATCAAGTCAGCGGGAAGTCCTTTGACCTCTACATTTGGTTTAACAACACTTGGATTATCCCCCAAGGTATTATCCGGAACAATCTGAGCCAGAGCAGGATTTACTGAATGGGTAATCCCATAGTATCCACTCAGACTGATGCCACCAAAAATTACTAGCGATCGCACTATTTTCATGTTTACTTAGCCTCCTATACTTCACCTTGGGAGTGATCTTACCAACTATGCTCCGAGTTGAATTATTTTGATGAGATAATGAAGTTTTAATGAGTTAATTATGATTGCGCCGCCATAGCTCTAGCGCGATTAGTTTCAATCATTTGTTCTAGCATTTCCCTAGAAACACAACGGCGTTCAGAGCAATAGGTCATGAGATTGACGCCATTCATCATGCGCACAGTGCTGACTCGGACACGAAAATCATCGGTGACAAACCAACAACGTTCTTGACCCTGATTATTCTGGTAATTGGTATCAATGGTGAGGATGCCGTCTTTGCCAAACCAATACCGACTCACTACCGGAATACTTTCCACATAGCCCTGGTCTCGAATGAGTTTACCACTAAGCTTAGTTTCATCATCTGGAACATCAATCAAAATTGCCGCATATTTGGAATTTGGTTCCCGGTCATCTAAATTGATTTGCCACATAAAGCTCGCTCCCCCCATCGCCTGGCTTGGGTCAATCTTTTGGAGGTCACAAACGGTTTGGACTTTAGGGTTATCTTTTTCGATGACTTGAACAATCAGATTGGATTCTCCCGATTCATCGGCAGCGTTATCAAAGTGATGAACTGTGCGTTGAGTAAACCACTTGCCCTCGCTTTTCCGAAAGAAGTCCATCATGGTCATGGGTGGCTTGAGTCGCATTTTTGCTTAAACCTCCAGATAGTGATAGATGGGTAGAGCTAGCCCCTACCCTAGAAATAGTAATTGTTTTTAATACCCTGTGTTCCCACCAGAACGGTAGACTAACCTTGGCAGTTCCAGGTAGAGTTTACAAATTATAATGATTCAAACTCGGTTAAGCGATCGCACTAACAACCAAGCTATGGATATCTTAAAACGGTTCCAAGCCGGAGACTATATCTCTGATGCTAATCTTGAGGGCATCGATTGGAGTCAGAGAGACTTGTACCAGGTTAACCTCAGTGGTGCTAACCTACAGAAAGCTAATTTGAGCCAAGCTACCCTGACTGGGGCTAATCTTAGTCAGGCAATTTTGCGGGAAGCGAATCTGAGGGGAGCTGATCTCAGGGGAGCTGATCTCACTGGCGCTGACCTGACTGGCGCTGATTTGGAAGGGGCGTATTTAAACCGGGCAGATTTAAGGAAGGCTAATTTGACGATGGCTAACTTAAATGAAACCAACCTACAAGTAGCCCTGTATGACCGGGAAACTACTTGGCCAGAAGGATTTCGCTACAAAAGTTCTGGTGCTGTTGGGCCTGGTGCTAATCTCAATGGTGCTTTTCTCAATACCGCTAATCTGAGGGGAGTTGACTTGCAAGGGATTAGAGTAATAGGAGGCTATCTCAGCGGAGCCGATTTAACCGGTGCTAATTTACAGGATGCTGCTTTGAGTGGATCCAACTTACGGAAGGCTTTCCTGACCGGGGCTTGTTTGCGTAATGCCCGTATGAGTGGCGTGGAGCTGGAGGGAGCGGATTTGCGAGGGGCCGACCTGACTGGAGCAGATTTAAACCATGTACAAAATATTGCTGGGGCTGACTTTACCATGGCTCAAGGCATCAGTGAAGCCACCCGTTCGATGCTTTTGAATCAACCATATAAAGATCTAGACACCTGGAATCCCTATACTCGAAGTAATACTCGGGAAAGTTTAGGGGCTAGTCATGAGAGTTGAAGGTTAAGCGGTTGAAGGTTGAAGGTTGAACGCGATTGCGTGGCCTTTTGGCCAAGGTTGAACGGTTGAAGGTTGAACGGTTGAAGGTTGAACGGTTGAAGGTTGAACGCGATTGCGTGGCCTTTTGGCCAAGGTTGAAGGTTGAAAGGTTGAAGGTTGAACGCGATTGCGTGGCCTTTTGGCCAAGGTTAAACCGTTCAAACCCGTAACCTGTAACCTGTAACCTGTAACCTGTAACCTGTAACCTGTAACTTGTAACCTGTAACCTGTAACCTGTAACCTGTAACCTGTAACCTGTAACCTGTAACCTGTAACCTGTAACCTGTAACCTGTAACCTGTAACCTGTAACTTGTAACCTGTAACTTGTAACCTGTAACCTGTAAACTTAAATAACCATTTAAGAACGTCACCAAAATGTCTGAAATTCAAGAAGCCCAGCCATCACCGGCAGAAATTGAGGAAGTTATTACTGAACTAGAGAAATATCGGGAAAGACTGGTTAATGATGTGATGAAAATGGCTCAGAAGGTGAAACTGCCGAAAAAGGCGGCCATGGAGCATATCAAAAACCACCCAGAAATTATTAAGATCGACGCTGCTCTGGAAAATCTCCGCCCCTAGCAATCATCCTTGCCATCATCCTGACGCAACTGACTAAAGCAACTGGAATTACCCATGGTTACATCGGAAACTCAACCGCCAGCTCCCTCTGAAACTGACAGCTTGCTGGCTGATGTCAATAGCCAACTTGCTGAGGGAAACGTTGATATTACTAATCCGCAACAGTTAAAAAAGATGGTTGAATCCCTGGCTGATAGCCGGGGAATGGTCAGACTGGGATTCGTGGAAGCCTTTGGCAAAATTGGTAAGGTAGCTTCTCCGTTCTTGCTCGAAGCACTAGCTAATCACCCAAACCCGGTGGTGCGCAGGTCTTGTGGCAAGGCTTTAGCAAAAATAAGGGATCCCCAGGGGGTTACTACCCTGATTGATGCCTTGTTAAATGATGAGGATACAGTGGTCAAGAGTTCAGCGGCTGGAGCCTTAGCCAGAATGGGAGAAGCGGCTGTACCAAGGTTGATTGAGGTGTTGGAATCAGCAGATTATCCCCAAACTGCCAAAGGTCATGCCTCTTGGGCACTTGCTTTCATTGGGTCAGACGCAGCTGAGCACCTGTATCAGGCAATCCACTCGGAATCGGAAGATGTGCGGATGGCAGTAGTCGGAGCGATCGCTAATTTGGTGGATGAACCGGGTAATGACCAGGCTAGAGATATTCTCTTATTAGCACTGAAAGATGAATCTGTCAATGTTCGTGCCGAAGCAGCGACATCGGTGAGCCAACTTGACCCCCAGGTAGGGGTTCCCCATTTAATCCCCTTACTGGAAGACCCCAGCCAAGAGGTGAGGCGGAGGGCAATCTTATCCTTAGGGAAGCTTAAAGATGAAGCGGCTTTACCCGCCTTAACAGCCAAGTTATCCGATCAGCGAGAGGAAATTCGCCAACTGGTCAAGGTAGCGATCGCACAAATTCAGAAGGGTTGAAGGGTTGAAGGGTTGAAGGGTTGAAGGGTTGAAGGGTTGAAGGGTTGAAGGTTGTTCGCGTAGCGTGGCCTTTTGGCCAAGGTTGAAGGGTTGAAGGGTTGAAGGTTGAAGGTTGAAGGTTGAAGGTTGAAGGTTGAAGGTTGAAGAGTTGTTCGCGTAGCGTGGCCTTTTGGCCAAGGTTGTTCGCGTAGCGTGGCCTTTTGGCCAAGGTTGTTCGCGTAGCGTGGCCTTTTGGCCAAGGTTGTTCGCGTAGCGTGGCCTTTTGGCCAAGGTTCCCCTGGGTGTTCCGTCTAGGGTAGCTTAAAAAAAATCAGAAATCTAGCTGTTCTCATATTTATGAGGTACAGATAATTTTTTTATGTTCCCTGTTCCCTGTTCCCTGTTCCCTGTTCCCTGTTCCCTATAATCAAAAAAATTTGTACCTCACCAAAGTGATAAATACACTATAAAACAATCAAAGTTTTCATACTTCATAATTCATACTTTATAATTCATACTTTCTAAGATAGTCGTCAGTTTCAATCACAGGCAATCCCAGAAGTTTACAAATCTTGATAATTTAGGGTGATCAGGGCATTGTATAAATAAATGTGTGAAGGTGTAAAACACTGACACAATCTCGCTCACAGGAGCTATGAGCTCCCAAGATTCCTTAATCAGGATTGGCGAGAGAGGTTATGTTATTGTTTAAAAGCTTGTAAAGTTTTTTAAACACCCTGAGAAAACCCTGATTAAAAAATTTGTTGCTATCTAGGAGAATCTGTTAATGGCATTCGGACCAGCATCACAGCTAGGTGTCGGCCTATTTGAAGACACAGATCCAATTGAAGTGTGGCCAGGTATCTCAAGCGAGGACGCTGAGGCCGTGATTCGGGCGGTCTATCGGCAAGTCTTGGGCAATGCTTATGTCATGGAAAGTGAGCGACTGGCTGTCCCAGAGTCTCAGTTTAAACTAGGTGAACTCAGCGTTCGGGAATTTGTGCGGGCAGTAGCGAAATCCGATGCTTACAGCTCCCGGTTTTTCGATAAAGCCCCCCGCTACCGAGTAATTGAGCTGAATTTCAAACATTTACTTGGTCGGGCTCCCGATGGCTTCGATGAGATGAAGGCTCACAGTATTATCTGGGATGAAGGGGGCTTCGAGGCAGAGATTGATTCCTATCTCGACAGTGACGAGTACCAGGAAGTCTATGGGGAAGACACAGTTCCCTTCTACCGAGGCTACAAAACCCAAACAGGCAAGAAGATGGTTGGGTTTACCCACATGTTCCAACTGTTGCGAGGAGCATCTAGTAGCGACTTCAAAGGGAGCTTGGCTGGCAAGAGTCCTTGTCTAAATAAGAATGTAATTCAAGAAATTCCGACAGCAGTGGTTCCGCCATCTGGTGGTGTATCTGGCTGGTCTTTCCAAGAAACCCCATTGGGTGCCAGAACTCGCCATGGTGCTGGAGCTACTGCTGAAGGTAAGGTGTACCGGATTGAGGTAACTGGCTATAAGTCCCCTGGTGCAGTGAATCGGGTATCCAAATTCCGGCGCAGTAACCAGGTCTACCTGGTTCCGTTTGATCAGCTCTCCAAAGAGTACCAGCGGATTCATAAGCAGGGTGGCGTGATTGCCAGCATCACCGTTGTGTAATTAGGATTCAATCGGGATTCAAAAGTTTCTAATCTGGAAAAGTTCGTGTATTTCTGCGTGCTTTGGCAGCAAGCCAACTAGTTTGCTGCCAAAGAAGGTAGAGGTGCAGTGCAATGAAGGGTTGGTTACTTTGTTTTGGCAAGGAAAATCCCCTCTATTTTGAATAAGTTTTTTGCAAGGAGAAATTTAAATGGTCAGTACAGCGCCTACTGCCAAGTTTGGTCTAGATTCAGATACCATCTTTGAACTATGGCCTACTAGCGGCATTGATGAAGTGCAAGCTGTAATTCGGGCAGTTTATCGTCAAGTTTTGGGCAACCCCCACATTATGGAGAGTGAGCGGCTGGTGAGTGCTGAATCGCAATTATGCGATGGCAGCATCACTGTCAGGGAATTTGTGCGGGCTGTTGCCAAATCAGATTTCTATCGCGCTCGGTATTTTGAATCCTGTGCGCCTTACCGATTTATTGAGCTGAACTTTAAGCATTTATTGGGTCGTGCTCCCCTAGATCAGACAGAAATTTCGGAACACATCCGTATCTGTATTGAGCAGGGCTACGATGCTGAGATTGATTCTTACATCAATAGTGACGAGTACCAAACTAATTTTGGGGATGATACCGTACCCTACTATTGTGGTGCTAGTAGCCAAATCGGCCAAAAGCAGGTGGGTTATAACCGTACCCTCTCCTTGGTAAGGGGTCATTCAGAAGTTGATAGCTCCATAAAAAGCTCTTGCTTGGTAGAAGCAGTTGCTACCAATAGCACCAGCAAAATTGTGCCACTGGCAGGTGGTCGTGCTGCCGCTTATGCTGATGCTACCGAAAAGATGTTCAAAATTGTCGTGCGGGGTGCCATGTACAGCGGTCGTCGCCGTCGTAGTACCACTGAGTACATTGTTCCTGGCAGCAAGATGACACCCCAAATTCAGCGGATTAATCGCACTAGTGGGACAATCGTCAGCATTACAGAAATCTCCTAATGTCTGGGGTTTTTTTTCGGAAGTTTTAAAGGAGAGATAGAAATGGGAAATTTAACTCGCTCAGCGACTCTAGGCTTGGATGCCTTTGAATGTGATCCATTAGAATTACGGCCTTTTGCCACTGAAGATGATTTACAAACGGTAATTCGAGCCGTTTACAAGCAGGTTTTGGGCAATGAACATATCATGGAGAGCGATCAGCTCTCTAGTGCTGAAGCCCAACTGCGGAATGGCAATATTACAGTGCGTGAGTTAGTCAGGGTAGTTGCTAAATCTGATTTGTATAAGAAACTGTTCTTTCACAGTTCTTCTCAGTACCGGTTCATTGAGCTGAACTTCAAACACTTGTTAGGACGCCCTCCCCAGGACCAGGCAGAGATTACTGAACACGTCCAAATATATAATACAGAGGGCTACGACGCTGAAATCGACTCTTATATCGATAGCAACGAATACATTCAAAACTTTAGTGAGTACACCGTCCCTTATCCACGGTCTATCCGCACCCAAGTGGGGATCAAAACTGAAGGGTTCAATCGGATGTTCTCATTGCTACGGGGCTCTCCTACCAGTGACAGTGATACACAGGCAAAGTTAATTTCCTCTTTGGCTGCGAATATGTCCACGACAATCACTCCGCCAGCGATTGGCAATGGTGCAGCTAGTAGTAACACCGACAAGCGGTTCCGGATTGTCTATTCTACCTCAACTGCTGCTGCTCGACTCAATAAGTTTAGCAAGACAGAGCGGGTAGTTAACTACAGTCAAATGTCTCAACAATTTCAAAACATTCATAAATGTGGTGGAAAGATTATCAGCATTACTGAAGTTTTGTAATGCTGGTTGAACGTTGACCATTTGATATAAACTCAGGGTCGGCTAATAATTGCTTAATAGCGCCTTAATAGCTGACCCTAGGTTTGGGGAAATTACCTCAAACTAGGTTTAACGAACGATTATATCATTATCAAACTGAGTTTAGGAGAAATAAGAATGGGGAATTTAACGGTATCAGCCACCCTTGGTCTAGATGCCTTTGAAGGTGACCCAGTAGAACTGCGACCCTATGCTACTGAAGAGGATGTGCTGACGGTAATTCGAGCTGTTTACAAGCAGGTTTTGGGCAATGCCCATCTGATGGATAGCGAGCGAATCAGCAATGGGGAATCAATGTTGCGCAATGGGGATATTAGTGTCCGTGGCTTTGTGCGCATGGTGGCTCAATCAGCCCTGTATCAATCCCGATTTTTCGAGGGGTCTTCTCCCTATCAGTTCATTGAGCTTAATTGCAAGCATTTGCTGGGTCGTGCTCCTCTAGATCAAGCTGAAATCTCTGAGCACGTCAGCCTTTACAATGAACAGGGTTACGAAGCGGAAATCGATTCCTATATCAATAGTGACGAATATCTTGAGAATTTTGGCGATAACATCGTTCCCTACCCCCGCAGCATCCGTAGCCAACCTGGAATTAAGAATGTGGGCTTTAATCGGATGTTCTCGTTACTGCGAGGCTCTCCTACCAGTGATAGTGGAAAACCAGCCCAGCTAATTACTTCTGTAGCTGCTAATATATCTCCACAAATTAAAGCTCCAGCTGTTGGAAATGGTGCAGGTTATGGCAATACTGGCAAGCGTTACCAGATTGCTGTTTCCACATGCGCTGGTGTAGCCCGGTTGAATAAGTGTAGCCAGCTGAACTATCAGGTTAGCTACGAGCAACTCTCTGAACAAGTCAAGAGTATTCATAAAGGCGGTGGCAAGATTCTCAGTATTACTGAGTTAACTTGATCCAGTAGCCCGGTTATCAGTTATCAGTAAAAAGAAAAACTGTTAACTGGTAACTGATAACTGGTAACTGATAAGTGAATAGCTGTGTAAGTCAGCTAAATCTGAGTAAAGAATCTAGGAGGAATTTAAATGTCACTTTGGGTAATAGATGCTGACCCGATAGAGTTGCGTGCTGGTGCAACAGAAGATGATCTGCAGACAGTGATTAGGGCAGTTTACAAACAGGTTCTAGGTAACCAGCACTTGCTGGAATCCGATCGCTTAACTAGTGCTGAAGCGATGCTGCGCAATGGGGACATCAGTGTACGGGGCTTTGTGCGCATGGTCGCTAAATCAGACTTGTATAAGTCCCTGTTTTTTGATTCTGCTTCCCAGTATCGTTTCATTGAGCTCAACTACAAGCATTTTCTAGGTCGTGCTCCCCAGGAACAGGCAGAAATTGCCGAACATGTTCTAATTTATAACACTGCTGGCTACGACGCTGAAATCGATTCTTATATCGATAGCGCAGAGTATCAGTTGAGTTTTGGTGAGTTTATTGTCCCCTATCCTCGTAGTAATAATACCGAAGTTGGGATTAAGAACGTAGGATTTAATCGGACGTTTTGCTTGATGCGGGGAGATGCTACTAGTGATAGCAGTAACCAAGCCAAGCTGATTAGTGATTTAGGAGCTAATCTGTCTACCAAGATTACTGCTCCTGTTGGAGGTTCAGGTACTTACACCAATACAGGCAAACGCTTTAAGATTACTGTCGCTAAAGCTGGTGTTGGTTCTCGCTTCAAGCGGAGTAATGCTAGCTATGAGGTGGGTTACGACCAGTTGTCGGCGAGGATTCAAAATATGCACAAAATGGGCAGCAAAATTGTCAGTATTACTGAAATAGGTTAGGTTGACTGTCAGGATTCAGTAGTTGATATGAGCTAAGTATGTAGATGTTAGTTTTTGGAAATAGGCTGTGAGCAATCAACAGCTAATTTCTAAAAACTAACACTATTGGCTATTAAACTACTGGTCAACTATTGGCAGTTGGATAGACCGTTTTTTAATTCACAACTTAGTAAATTGGAGGTACTTTACCGATGTCAGGAATGATTACAGATGGAAGTAGCACTCTGAGTGATTATAGCGATCGCACAGTTGTACTAGAGGTAACAGGTCTGTGTCGCCAAGATGTAATGCGCACAAGTAACTATACGACGAAGGTTCCTTATAGCTGTATAGCTGAGGCAATGAAGAACATTAGCCGTATGGGTGGTAAGGTTACTAGTGTCCACGTTAGTTAAAACAAAGTAGGTTGAGCTGACTACTGCACCGTACAGATTTTTTCGTTTAACTGTTGACTGTTGACTGTTGACTGTTGACTGTTAATGGTCAACAGTCAACAGTCAATTAAATCTCTAAGTGCAACTAGCGTGTCAGTCAACCAAGATGATATGGAAAGCGTCACCTTAAACAATTTAATCAAAAATAAATTAATACTTATAGTGTTCAATTAATATAGTGTTCAATCAATTTTTTTTTTGGACATTAAGTGATCAATACTATTGAATTGAAAAAGGTAGTCTTCGTAAAAAAGTTGTTTATTAGTTGTTGATTAACTTTGTTTAACAACAATGGATTGGGAGGTCTTTTAGATGGTAATTGGTTTTATAAATCCTGTACTGACACGCGCCGCACAATTAGGGGTGGCAGCATTTCAAGAAACAGACCCAGTTGAACTGTGGCCTAGTCATTCTGAAGAAGAACTGGAAATTGTGATTCGGGCTGTCTATCGGCAAGTGTTGGGGAATACCTATGTCATGGACAGTGAGCGGCTCACCGTTTCCGAATCCCAACTTAGAAACGGAGAAATTTCTGTCCGGGAATTTGTGCGGCAAGTGGCTAAATCTGAGCTTTACTACTCCCGATTTTTCAGCAGTTGCCCTCGTAACCGAGCCATTGAGTTGAATTTCAAGCATCTCCTTGGTCGAGCTCCCGAAAGCTATGAGGAAATTATTGAGCATACGAGGATCCTTGATCAAGGGGGTTATGAGACTGAAATCGATTCTTATATCGATAGCGAAGAATACCAGATCGCTTTTGGGGAAAACCAGGTGCCCTATTATCGAGGTTACAAAACCCAGATAGGCAAGAGTACAGTGGGATTTACCCATATCTTAAAACTGTTGCGTGGTGCGTCTGGTAGTGATAAAGGCACTGTTTGGCGGGGGAATTGGTCTCGGTTGAATCAGTCCCTGATGACCAATAGCCCCAGTAATATGGAGCCGCTTTCTGGAGCTGGTGATGTAGTAAAACCCACAGATGTCAATAAACTCCTGGCTAATGTTCTAGGTCTCAAAAAAGCCCAACCAGCAAGTCCCACAGACACTCAAATAGCACCTAAGATTCTTACAGAAGCTGAAAAACTCGAGCAAAACACGACTCAAACCTGGCAACGCCAGTATCAAGCCTGGGAACAAATTGATCCGATTGAGCTGTGGCCAGGTCGCTCGGAAGCAGAAATCGAGACGGTGATTCGAGCAGTCTACCGTCAGGTTTTGGGAAATGCCCATGTTATGGACAGTGAACGGCTGATTGTCCCCGAATCCCAGATCAAGCGGGGCCAAATCACTGTCCGTGAGTTTGTGCGTCAGGTTGCCAAGTCAGAGTTGTATCGGTCAAGGTTTTTTGATATCTGTCCCCGCTACCGGTCAATCGAGCTGAATTTTAAGCATTTGCTCGGTCGTGCTCCTGATGACTACTCTGAGACCTTCTATCACAGCCAAGTACTGGATCAAGGAGGTTTCGAGGCGGATATTGATTCCTATATCGATAGTGACGAGTACCAAGAGGTCTTTGGGGAGGATACTGTACCCTTTTACCGGGGCTATAAAACCCAAACAGGCAAAAAGCTGCTTGGGTTTACTAACATGTTGGTGCTGATGCCCAGCGTTTCTAGCTCTGATAAAGACAATTTGTCAGGGAATCCATCAAGGCTTAATAAATCGATTATTTACAATAATCCCCTTGGGCTTGCCCCAGTTACTGATATCCAAGCCTTATTGGATGAAGTACTCAAGCCCAAAATCCAACCGAAGCAAGCTACCGCAGGAGCTGAGAAAGAACGCTCAGAAGCCTATCAAGCCATCGAACGGAAATGCCAAGAGCAAGAAGAACTGCTGGAAAGCTTGCAGAAACAGTTGGCAGACTTACGACCATTGGCTAGCTTTGGAGAATCACAGTTTAGCAAATGGCAGTCTTACAGTTCTTCGAGCAATGGTGGTAGTGGTTTCACCACCATGGCACCCCCAATCCCCATGGCAGCAGCGACTGTAGAGCCAGACAGTTATGAAGCTCTCCAACAAAAGTCTGAAAAACAGGCCCAGGAAATTGCTACCTTACAAGAAAAGGTTGCTGATCAGCGGCGTTTAGCTATGATTGCAGAAGCGCGGTTGAATAAGTGGCGTCCTCGTAGTTATTAGAGGAAAAACTTAGTACTTATTAGAGCTGGGATTAGCTCTATCGCCAGTTGCCATAGAAATGTGTGGGTTGTTGACGGTTGACTGTTGAGAGTTGAATGACAGCGGTCAACCATCAACAACTACCTGGGAAATACAAGCTTTTAACTAAAGCTTCTAACTTAAGCTTTTAAAGAGGTACTTTTAACAGTAAAATATATAGACTTTAAATAGCCGATCCGGAGGAAAAGCCAATGGCCAAGAAAAGCCGTAAAACTGCTAGCCAGTATTCAGAAAGTAAGTCCAAGGTGGGGATATCCCTGACCCCTACAGGCATTGGCTTGTTGACTCAGATGGCTCAGAATACTGGATTGTCCCGCTCGGAACTAATTGAGCGTATCGCCAGAGGTAATATTGCGATCGCATGCCAGCAGGCAAGTATGACCATTGCCCTGGAAAATCCACCGGAGGCTAAGGAAACATCCTCCAACAATGGAACTACAACATCTAAAACCAAGATTCAGGTTATAGAGGGTAAGCAACCGCTACAAGCTGATGTGTCTGAGCCTGGTGGTTCTGGTGTATCCCAAGAAGATTACCAGTCTTTGCAACAGCAGGCTAAAGAGCAAGCTAATTTGATTGAAGACTTACAGCAGAAGTTAGCTCAACAAAAATCTGAAACTGCTGAACAGACCGAAAGCTATCAGTCTTTACAAAAGCAGGCACAAGAGCAAGGGAATCTGGTTAAGAAATTACAGAAGCAACTAGCTGACCAAAAATCTGAAACTGCTGAACAGACCGAAAGCTATCAGTCTTTACAACAGCAGGCTAAAGAGCAATCTAATCTGGTTAAGAAATTACAGAAGCAGTTAGCAGACCAAAAATCTCAAACTGCTGAACAAACCGAAAGCTATCAGTCTTTACAACAGCAGGCACAAGAGCAAGGGAATCTGGTTAAGAAATTACAGAAGCAGTTAGCAGACCAAAAATCTCAAACTGCTGAACAGACAGAAAGTTATCAGTCTTTACAACAGCAGGCTCAACAGCAAGCTAATGTGATTGAAGACTTACAACAGAAGTTAGCTGACCAAAAATCTCTAGCAACACAACAGGTAGAGAGTAACCAGACTCTGCAACAGCAGGCACAACAGCAATCTAATCTGGTTAAGAAGTTACAGAAGCAGCTAGCTGAGCAACAATCTCAGGGGACCCAACAAGTAGAAAGTAATCAGGTTCTACAGCAGCAAACTCAAGAGCAAGGGAAGCGTATTGCTGAGTTAGAGCGTCAGTTATCTCAACAAGAATCTCCGGCTAATCAAGCTCCCGAGAGTTATGAGTCTTTGAAACAGCATAATCAAGAGCAAGAGGAGCGTATTGCAACTTTACAAAAACACATTTCTGAGTTAAAGCGTTGGGCAACCATTGGCAAAACAGAGTTCAACAAGAGGCTTAACCGGAGATTGTTTTAGCTATTGCCCGAAGGCATAAATAATTATGTCAATTCCCCTGGCTTTCTTCGTTGATAGTTTTGGGGATAATTTTGGGTTTTAATGACAACAAATAATTCTCTTATAGCAGTCGAAGCCTAGTGTAGGACAGTCACTTTTCCTCAAACCTAGATACAAAGCTAGTTTAACTTCTGACTTCTGACTTCAAACTTCTGACTTCTGCTATAATTATTCTGGTATTATTCTCCAGATGCTTTCCTGGATGAACCAAAGTTGATAATCTGTTCCAAGCGTGATATCGAACTAGCTGCTGATTCTCGGATATAGGGGTCGGCTTCCTGATTCTCAGCGGCAGCAGATAGCACTTCCATACCTCTCTCATCCCCTAAGGAACCTAGAGCCTGTAGCACAGTAACTTGAAGCGCAATATCGTCGATGTCCAAAGCAGCCACTAGGGCTTCAAAAGCGGGTGGACCAATGGTTCCCAGTGCGCCAACTGTTGATATTTTTACAACGGGATCTGGGTCTTTAAGGGCCGTTTGTAGACCCTGCAAGCCGACAGTTGGGAAAGTTTCTTCTGAGTAGTTAAGAGCGATCGAAGCCAGCGCTTTTGCACAGCTAGCCCGTACGGTGTTATTTTCACTAGTTGTTAAGGTTTCTGCCAATACCGGTACAGCATCAAGACCAATCACACCTAGAGTTTGCACTGCTGCTCGCCGATAAACCACATCCTCATCACCCAAAATTGCCATCAACTCAGAAATAGTATTCTCGGTGCGCTCTGCTGCAATTTGCCGCATCGCTCTTTGTCGGAGTTTAGGATTTTTATTTTTTAATTGTTGATATAACTCTTCTGTAGACATTAGTAGATATTCGTAAATATCAGTAAAAAAATATTAGTAGACATTCTTGATCGAGGAGTCATACCAAGTTGCGGTCAAACGTACAACTTTCTCTTCCGCCGATCTCCCCATCTCCCCATCTCACCATCTCCCCACCTCCCTATCTCCCTATCCAAGCCATCTACTCTCTTTGAATGCCACTTGGTATCAGGAGCTTCAAGCACAACAACTAAGGGGTTCTTAGCAAAGTGCTGAACCTGTTTCAGGCACAGCACTTTGCCAAGATACCCCTTCAGTCGAAAGTACTAGAGGCAGCTAGCCACTACAGAAAGTGGATAGCAATAATCCTATGACATAGAGTTGATTACATAGTCAAGATAACCCCGGTATTCAACCAAGGCTTGGGCAGACATATCACGAGGAGCGCAGCCACGATCCCGGAGGACGGTCAAACCAGTAACATAGGTAGCGGCATCGATACCTAAAGCTTTGTAGACTTCACGAGCGCCAGCAATACCCCACTCATCCAGAGGACCAGTACCACCAACAACTAGGCAATAGTTGATCAAACGCAGGTAGTGAACGATGTCACGCTTGCACTTTTCTTTCTGAGTACCTGCATCGATGTCCCGACCACTACCGTTGGGGAACTTTTTATAGATAGCATCAACAGCTTCTTGAGCTACAGCGTCGTAGTTACCTGCCAACTTTTCAGCAGCTTCCATACGAGCAGCAGAACGTTGCAAGCTACCTTGAACTGATTCTAGGTCAGAAGCGCTAGGAAACCGACCTCCTAGGTCAGCGGAAGCAACAACAGTGGTTAACACTGATTTCATAATTAAGATATCTCCTGTCTTAAAATTGATTTCGGCAAAAGGTCAGTGTAATTGAAATTCTCCTGAGCAGGGAGACTAGCTAATAGCACTGCCGACTGCATCGAAGTAGCTACCGACTTCTGCAGCCAAAGAGGAACAATCACCACTAGTAACAGACTCTTTGCGTTGAGATGCAGTGTTGGTAACAAAAGCCACAGCAGCAGCCTTCATGATGCCAACAGCCCGGCCAGTATTACCAGTGGGAACGCCCAAAGCAGCGTAGGTTTCCTTAAGACCATTCAAGCAGCGGTCAGCCAGTACAGAACTATCTCCGCTGAGAACGGCGTAGCAAACATAACGCAAGACGATTTCGCCATCACGTAGACAAGCAGCCATCTTGCGGTTGGTGTAAACACCGCCACCAGGAGCAGTTAAACCAGGGCTTTCGCAAACGATACCAGCAACCGCATCAGTAACGATACAGCTAGCATTGCTGGCAATAAAATTTACAGCATCAAGGCGCTTGTTGCCATCAGCAACAAATCCCTTCAGAGCCTCTAAATCAGCACCACCAACAAATCCACCTGCGGAATCGGCAGCAACTACGGCTTTTGAAAAAGCGTCTAGCATTAAAATCTCCTTATCAATAACAAGGACTTAAAATTATTGGTCTTGTCGTTCATCAATTGACTAACCAATTTAGACGATAAAAGCTATTTGACACTCTAGTCCCATTTATGAGAAACAAAGCAACAAAACATTACAAAAATTTCCTTCTATCGGTCTAATTGTATACTTTTGTATCAATAAACTTTTAACTGTTTGCTTAAGTGCTAAACCGTATCGTCAAGATCAGGGTCAATACCTGCTGCTCTTAACTGCTCAGCCAGCCGAGCCGCTCTAGCTAAAGCGGCTTGAGTTCTTTGGCGCTCCTGCTCAACTATAGACTCTGCTTCTTCAGCACGTTGTCGCTCTTGTTCAGCTCTTTCCCTTTCTAGAACAGCTCGTTCATCACCAATCAGCAACAGATTTCCTTCCTCATCCCACCACCTTAGCCATAGTTGAGTTTGATTCTGATAACTTCCTTGCCATAAGCCTAGTTCTACACCCAACGGTGAAATAGAATAATGCCCTCGTTGATTAGGGGTTAATTTCTGATAAAACCCACTGACCAAGGTATAGACTTCAAGAGAGCCGTTGTTTATTTGATAAATACCATAGTAGGGAATTCTGATAATTTGCTCATATACCCAAAACTTCCCTGGCTTAGTTACTTCTCCTTGATTCGAGAGGGATAACGGGGTTTTGTCCCGTTCTTCATCCCCATTGCCACTGGCAAATTCTAAAGCAATTAATGGTGCTATATGTTCCCGCCACACCACATAGGAGCGACGAATTTTACCATCTAGCTGAGGAGGGACATTGGGAACATAGAACCAATCAGGTGCTTCGGCTCCTTTCTCAGGTGGGTCAGTTTCTCGCCAGTAGATACCACAGTCTTGCCCAATAGCATATTGTCCATCAGGATGTCGCTGTTGTAATATCTCTCCAATCGAATCCGTTAGAATTATGCTTTGGGGATGCTCTTGAAAGTTTTTCACAAATGTACCATCTGACTCCGGTAGCTGGGTGTGGTCAGGGAAAGGCGGAGGTAATTTGACTCTAGGTACTGTCTCAGTCATGATCTGGCCTAGACTATGGCGGTGATAATTCTCTATATTATCCTGGCTGCAAAGCGTGTGATAGGCGATCCCAATTACCAATTACCACAGCATGATTAGTCCTTAGCACACTAAAGACGCTCTTCCAAGGTGACTAATGACTAATCCTAATGATTAATGACTAGTAACTGCTTTAGTAACTGCTTTCTCCCGAATCAACCAATCTGAATCATTAGCTGCCAGCTCTTGACCACTGGTATCCCCTAACTGCTCTAATGCGATTAAACTGGCATATTTCAAGTTAAAAATCTTGGTATTGAGGCTGTCTTTGAGTAAGGGAATTGCCCGTTTATCCCCTAAATTCCCCAAGGCAATAGCAGCAGCAGCACGGGATTTTTGAAACTGGGGTGCTTTATTGTGTAAGGCTTCCACTATCAAATCGTAGGCATCAGCGTATTTGAGCCAGCCTAAGAGTTTGACCACATGGTAGTGAGCACCATAATCGTTATGGGCTTTGTCAGCATAGGTAGCCAGTAGGGCTTCAGCGACAGCATCTGGGGATAACTTCAGCAGAGTTTTACTGCCTAGATAACACCGCCCAAAATCTGTATGGTATAGCTCGTTAATCAAGAATTCTAAACTGGGCATTTGGTCATATTCATGAACCAGCTCTAGGTGATCAGGATGATCACGAATCACTTGATCGAGTGATGGTTCGATCTCCTCAAAGGTGATATTACCGGCTGGCAACCCAGCCTCTGCCAAGAGGCGAATTCCTCGTATTCGAAAGACCATGGAAATGGGACAGGTGGCAATTTTCGGAATTCCTTGGTAGTATCGGGCATCAATCAGGTCTTGAATACAGGCTCGTCGGGCATTGACACTAGAGTGTTGTAGGAATGCCATCACTTTGTGCATTTCGGTGGTATCCCCTGTGAACCGACAAACCGTTGCGATCGCAGCACTGGCTATGGGTTCATTATCGGATTTAGTAAAGGTCTTAATCTTCTCAAGGGCTGGTTTATAGTCCAGTGCTGCCAGAGTTTGGATAATCACCCGATAAGTCTGACCTGGCTTCTCCAGTAGCTGGGCAATTTCTTCGAGAATTTCCGGATCTTGAGTACCAATTTCCCCAATTGCCCAGACAGCATTTTCCACCGTGTAACAATCCTCATCCCCTAGACATGAGCGAATGATGGGTAGGGCTACAGAGGCTTTCAGACGACCTAAACTTTCTACTGCCTTGCGTCGAGCGATACGATGGTACATTTCTGAGTTTTGCTCTTGCACGGTTTCCATCAAGGCATTGATTGAGCGCTCGGTGTCAAAGTTAATTAAATGGGATGCAGCCAGATAGCGATCAGATGGGTCTTCCAGCTGCTCTAAGGGGGTCTTTAAAAGTGCGATCGCTTGATCTTCGGTCAAATTAAATATATTGGCAAAACGTTTATCCATCAGTGATTTAGTAGTGATTTAGTAGTTATTTAGCAATTAACAATAGGTTTTACTAAGTAGTTTAGTTGGTTTTCCCCCCTAACTTCCCAAAACAATTAGGGGACTCTTTGACGGTACTCAACCAATTCAGGCAAAGCAACGTACTAAGAGTCCCCAGGTGCTGATCGAAATGTTAGTCAATCAGCGACGGATTTTAACCGTGATCTCCTTAGGACAGGGAGTTGATTACATAGTCGAGGTAAGTTTTGTACTCAACCAAAGCTTGAGGAGACATGTCACGAGGAGCACAACCGCGATCGCGAGTGAACTCAAGAGCTGCGATATAGGGAGGGGTAGGTAGGTTCAAAGAACGGTAAACTTCACGCTGACCAGCAATACCCCACTCATCTAGAGGACCAGTACCGCCAACAACCAAGCAGTAGTTGATCAAGCGTAGGTAGTGACCGAGATCCCGGTAGCACTTGTCAACTTTGACTTGAGAATCCCCAGCTTCACCAGATTCTTTCAGGTAAGGATACTTCTTAAAGCAAGCATCACCAGCTTCTTTGGTTACAGCATCAATGCCAGCTGCTAGCTTTTCAGCAGCTTCCATACGAGCAGCAGCCCGTTGCAGGCTACCTTGAACAGACTCAAGGTCAGAGCTGCTAGGGAAACGGCCTGCCGCATCCGCAGCAGTAACAACTGTGGTTATAACTGATTTCATCTTTATATATCTCCTGAATGGGTTTTGACAAAGATTATACTTAGCTTTTCGCTTTCCCAGCTCGCTTTGGCAGGAGCTTGGTTATCTTAGGCAAAAGGGAAAGACTAGCTGATAGCAGCAACTACTGCGTCGAAGTAACCAGCAGTTTCAGCAGCTAAGGAGGAACAATCCCCGGAAGTGAGTTCAAACTTGCGCTGGCTAGCGGTGTTGTTAACGAAAGCAACTGCAGCCGCTTTCATGATTCCAACAGCACGAGCTGTGGAGGTAGTGGGTACACCCAGAGCGCTGTAGGTTTCCTTGAGACCATTCAGGCAGCGGTCGCTGAGTACAGAAGCATCACCAGCCAAGATGGCATAGGTCACATAGCGGAGGATGATTTCACCATCACGCAAGCAAGCAGCCATGCGGCGGTTGGGGTAGCAGTTACCACCAGCTTGAATCAAACCAGTGTTTTCGCAGATCATGCCAGAAACAGCATCGGAAACTATGCAGCTGGCGTCGCTGGCGATAATGTTGACAATATCAAGGCGCTTATTACCATCAGCAATAAAGCCTTTTAGTTCAGCCAGGTCTCCAGCACCTAGACATGCGGTTTTGCTATCTGCTGTAACTACAGCTCTGGAAAAAGCGTCAAGCATTGAGATCTCCTTAAAATTAAAGGTACTTAACTAGTTTGCTATCTTGCTTGTCATTTATCAAATTTGACCAGCTGATTATTATGATTAGCGGATTATGGGGACCGCAGTCTCATTTATTAACAACAAAGTAATAATCTGTAATATTCGTCACAAGGTCACCAGTCGATCACACTGGAGTCGGTTAACCGACTCGGCAGCTATATACAAAACTTAATAATTGGATGTACCTAACTGTGATATATTATCCTCCATTACTGCCTACTCCAATTAACCCAAGACTAAAATACGTCAACTAATTGGTAAGCATTAAGCTATAGCAGAAGTCAGAAGTCAGAAGTCAGAAGTCAGAAGTCAAACTCTTGCGCTTACTTAGGTTTGAGACTTTTGTCATGTCCGCGCCTGCCCTGGCGACTGCTATATAAGCTTATGCGCTACGCGCACGCTACGCGAACAGCGATCAGCGAACAGCGAACAGCGATCAGCGAACAGCGATCAGCGATCAGCTATTTATGCGCTACGCGCACCCTACTTGAGGTGCCAAAGGCTGACCACTGACCACTGACCACTGACTACTGACTACTGACCACTGACGGCTGAATGCTTAGCTATAGACTGGTTCAGTGGGGGGGGTTCACGAACGTTCATCAAATCTGGTGCGGAAACTCCCGTATTTTATCCAGTATTGTTTGAGGTCATGATGAGGTGTATGTAAACTCGCTTTAGCTTGATACAAAATAACTTGGCGATGGGAGCCAATCCAAATTTTTTTAATGGGTTTAACGGATATTACACTTCCTCCGAGACTCTCGACACATTCCGAGAATCGTTCAACCGTTGTATATTCTACCGTCTCAAAGATAAAAAAGTGACCGGAGCAGATCAAATGTCTGCTCCTAATCCAGCACTGCATCTTTTTTTGAGCTTTTGGCGGTAGCATTAGCTGTACACAAATCATCCTCAACTCTATTATTGGTAATTAAGATTATCGGTTAATGGTTTTATAACAAAGGGAATAGGGAGTAGGGAGTAGGGAGTAGGGAAGAGACAACAAAAATTGTCACAATTCATTTAGAAACCCTATAGGCTTTAGGCTAATAACTAATAATCCCTTTAATAATTATTTAGAGAGTAGCAATAAAATACCACTTTTAAGTTTGTCGGGTGGTAACAAAAAGTTTGGTTATTTTGAGTAGTCTAGATTAGAGGATTTTTTTACTTACCCTAATTTACTTAGTATTTGTTGGTATTTGTATTAAAAGCCAATCCCTTGTTGCTGATAAATATGGGCTACAAATCCGCGCTACAAATCCGGTAATTCGTCAGCAAAACTTTGCCGTTTATCAAATCGTAAATGACCAGCTGCTGAGCCCCATACGTGCTCATGAGTATTGACATCCATACCCTGATCTAGGCTGTTCCAAGTTGTTTCAGTCAATTCCACATCACTGACCAGATAAGTTTTACGCCCATTACGTTGGATGAAACACTGGCAACCGGGTTCTACACTGCCACGAAACATGTCACCTTCTCGCCAGAAAATCATTGAACAGTTGTAGCGACGTTCTATAGCATCAGGGGTGATGGTTTTGAGAATATCTAGTTCTCGTGCCGCACCGGCATAAAGAACTGGATCCTTAAGGCTGTAATTTTCTATATAACTATGATCACCTTTATCAATCAGGCGATGGACTCCCTGACGGTAGGGACTCCAAAGATCATAGTCATAGGCTTGCTCAGAGTAGAAACCAATACCCGAAAAGAAATCAAAGGGCAAGGGGCGAAAGAAAACATGAATGTGAGCGTAAAGCTGAGGATTATCAATCGCTTGTTTTTGGTTACTAAAATCTCCAGCCATCCAACTAGCTAGAGTCAGTAAATTACTGGTAGTTTTATCGGTAGTACTAGACAACATTAGTGTATTAATCTATTGAAAACTTAGAGTTAAACAAGATTAAAAAAAATCTAAATTATGACCTTAACTGTTCAAGCTGCTAACTTTCACCCCGATTGGGATAAGTCGCGGATTTCTGAAGAAAACGAGGCTGTAGTCACCCCTTGACCAGAACTGGTTTTAATCAAGGAAACCCGAAAACGTAAATTCGGTGTGGCAAACCAAATCCGTTCTTCAGCAGCTGCTCGGTCATACTCCGTTAGCAAAGTGAAGGTACCATCTTCAGTCAGGTGATAGTTGCCCACTGCTGCAATGGTCTCGGCATAGCCTTGCTCTCTGAGCAGTTTTCCCCGATCGGGGTTTTCAGGATCGGGGATAGGGACTAGAACGCAACTCCCAGACTGGATGTCCTCTTCATCCCAATCTGATTCACCTTCCCAACTCATGCGAAAGGGATGCAAGGCAGTTGTGGGATCAATATCGTATAGTTTGCAAATGTCAATCACAGCTGAGTCATCAGCCTCAAGGGCAACGATATCAATAGTTGAGCGTATTTCCTCAAAGTGACTAAACGCTAAGTGATGACCGCTGCGTTGCGATCGCCAACGTCCAATAGAACGTTCTATAAACTCAGTAAGCTCCATTTGCTATGTGTAGTTTGATTTAAAAAAGTTAACAATTTTGTTTGCGTATAGCAGCTGAATCCTCAGCTCAATGGTGTTGTACGTTACGCAAACCTAGTAAATTAGAGCCTTTACCCGGATTTACACCTTCAGTTATACACCGTGGCTCCAATCCTTCAACATTAGTAATTGTAAACTTTTATGACAGTTATGTGTGGAAACCAGAACTAGTATCAACGAAAACATAACAGTCAACTGTTTACAGTTAACCATCAACAGGATTTATAGCATTTATCATAGTAATGAGGTACACAGGATTGGTTTCCTATTCCCTATTCCCTATTCCCTATTCCCTATTCCCTATTCCCTATTCCCTATTCCCTATTAAAGACTCCCGACTCCCATTAACCCAGAACGAAAGTACCTTACCCAATTGAGAAATGCTACGCTAATTATCAAACTTTTTGTTCCACGCCAAATCCTACTAGCACCACCTTGTCTAGAGGTTCGCTTTCTGGAGGACGCTGGTAATTAATAATTTTGCGGATTCTTAAGTTGGGATTGATCAGGCTAATAGAATCAACAGATACCACACGGGTATAGTAGGTGGTCATCAAAAGTTCTAGTTTATTGGTATCGAAGCTAAAATGAGCGACTTTAGGTTTAGCTTCTTCGTAGGCGCGATCGCGTAAATAATCTCCCTCTATAATCATTGATTCTTCGACCTGAGGGACAAAAAGCATATTCAGTTGTTGGGACACCCGTTCACCTTTTTCAGAAACTGTTTCGAAACCAAGATGATAACCACACAGGTCATTGATATTAGGTAAGTCAGGTTGCTGATTATCTATCAACACCTTAGTTTTGAGGGGAGAAGACAGGGGTTCAATGGTGAATTCTGTACGGGAGCGCTCTACCTGCTGGTGAGTCAGATCGTGATAGGTACGTTGTGCCACCCAGCTTCCTACGCAGCAATCAAAGAAGTATGTGAACTACCCCGACCTACTTGGCCTATGGCCACGCTACGCGAACGTTGAGGTCGGGGCTTCCAGCTTCACGGAAGAATGCCGAAGGTGCGCTTTCCGTAGGCGAATTAAATTCGCCACGGTTCGCACCTCAACTTGGACGGACGTCCACGTCTTGGTCTTACTTCTTCTCCACTGGCGTTGACCTCCCCCGTCCCAGAGGAGGATAGCATTCTGATCCCTTCTGCCCTAATATTTTTTGCCGCATTACCATCTCTATCGTGGTGAGTTCCACAACTTGGACAAGTCCAAACTCTTACATCAAGCGGTAACTCTTTGATTTGATAATGACAATTAGAACAGGTCTTAGAGCTGGGAAACCAACGGTTTATCTCAACTAACACCTTCCCCTCCTTTTCGCACTTATAAGAGAGGAAGTTTACAAAGATTCCCCAACCTAGATCAGAAATTGCTTTAGCTAGTTTATGGTTACGAACCATGCCCTTGACATTCAGGTTTTCGACTACCACTACTTGGTTTTGATCCACTATCTTTCTAGATAGCTTATGTAGGTAGTCTTGGCGAACATTTCCAATCCGTTCGTATACCTTAGCTACAATTTTTTTTGCCTTTTTGCGTCCATTGCTACCTTTTTTCTTTCGGGCAGCAATACGCTGCTTTTTCGCCAGTTTATTTTCGGACTTTGCTAAATGCTTGGGATTCCCAAATTTAGAAGTTTTTTCGCCATCGTAGGTGATCGCAAAATCTTTAATACCTAAATCAATGCCAATCACTTTACCATTAGTAGATGGCTTTGTGTCGTTCGAATCGTATTCCATCAGTACAGAGGCGTAGTATTTACCAGAAGGAGTCTTACTGACTGTGACAGTTTTGATTTCCCCGTCTAGTGGTCGGTGGATTACTGCTTTAACAACTCCCAACTTTCCGGGAAATTTGAGGCAGTTACATACCTGTTTTACGTACTGTGGATATTGGATTGATTGACGGTGATGATATGATTTGAATTTAGGATATTTAGCTCTACCTTCAAAAAAATTTTGATATGCACGGCTAAGATTGAGACTGACCGATTGCAAAATCTGAGAGTAACAATCTTTTAGCCATACGGTTTTCTCTTCTTTTTTGAGTTTTGGCAACATAGCATTGAGTGCAGAACGAGACAATCCTTTCCCAGTTTTCTTGTAGGTTTCTATGCACTGATTTAGCGCATAATTCCACCACCAACGAGCACAACCAAAGTGCTGAGCAAGTATATGAACTTGCTCTTGTGTGGGGTAAATTCGGATTTTTACGGCTTGATGTCTCATTCTTTCTGCATTTGCTATCGACCTACATATCAGTATATACAATTCGTGATAAATCGTCAAGGGATTCGGCCAAGCCGACCCTTGGCCTATGGCCACGCTACTTGAGGTGCGAACGGCAAAAGTTTTTGAGGGGGCGAAATTCCCCACCTTCTTACAAGGTGGGGAATTTCGCCCCCTCAAACTCCCCCTATCTCGTTAAATTTGGATATGGACATGATTTTGTTAATTAAAATATTTTAAAATAACTATTTTTAAATTGTTAATATCTATTCTATTTTTTATAGTTTTAATTATGAGGTATTGGTTTAGCTAAATTGTTTCAATTTATTAATTAAATGATCGAAATAATCTGCTATTGTCTCTGGTTCAGATAATCTCTTTAAACTAGCTGCCTTTATCTGTTCTAATCCTGATACCATTGCGGGGATTGGAACTTGCATTTCTTTGTACAACAAGTTCATATAGTGCAGTCCTTCAGCACTAGTAAACTCGGTGCTACTCCCAGCAATTCCATAGGTAATACAACGGAGGAAATGCCAAAAATCTCGCCAACAGGCTTCTGCTCGTGGGGCAGGATAAAGACTACCCCCTGGTTTAGTAATATCAGGATATTGAGCCAATACGGTTTCCCGGGCTTCGGAAACAATATCAGAAGCGTTATCCCGCAAAAATTTGGCTGTATTGATTAAGGGCTCCTTATCTGGTGAACAGGCTTTAATATGGTGCAAGTCATCATCGCTAAGATAGCGACCATGATCATCAGCTGCCTGGAAATGCTGGATAATCTCTGGGGGATAGGAGTCTTGCCAGTTGGTAAAGCTGACAATTCTGGCTTTGGTAATTAGCTCTTTGAGATAGTCGCTTAATTGAGTCGTCATGGTTGATTTTTGTTTAAGGTTGACGGTTTCAGATTGTTCGCATAGCGTGGCCGAAAGGCCAAGGTTGACCATAATTATTTAGCTATCAGCTATCAGCTATCAGCTATCAGCTATCAGCTATCAGCTATCAGCTTTTGAATCAGGACTTACGGACAGACTCCATGGGTAGGGTGGGCAAGGTTTTGCCCACCCTACAGGTAGCGTTAAATTGAGGGATTTGCGTAAGTCCTATGAATAAAACAACTAAGCATTGGTTTAATCTGAGTGAAGTCCCAGCGTCGAAACCTGTGCCAAAAAGCACCTCAAGTAGCGTGAGCCTTTAGCTGACGTCTGTTCGCGTAGCGTGAGCTTTTAGCTCACGGCTGACGGCTGACGGCTGACGGCTGACGGCTGAATGCTTAGGCTTGACCTTAGCATGTCATCAACGCAACGGTTAACAAAAACAAAAACTATAAACTGAACTAGCCTTAGCTTCTCCTAGTAGCTAAGGCTAGTTCACTTGATGAGAATTATACTAAATTATGATAATCTTTGATTAAAGGTATTAAGAAATGTAAAAAAAGCTGGCTCTGTAGTGCTATGGACATCCGCCAAATCGAAATCTCTCTCAAAAGTCCAAATGCCCAGGATCGCCTCAGGGCACTTACTGCTTTGAGAGAGTATGGTTCAGATGTAGCTGTTCCCCTACTAACAAGTAAACTCAAGGACCCAGAGTTTTTAGTGCGCTCCTTTGTGGCCATGGGACTTGGGAATAAACGGACTGACGAGTCCTATGCTGCGTTGTTAAATTTGATGCAATTTGATACAGATCCCAATGTAAGGGCAGAAGCTTCCAATTCCTTGTCTAAGTATGGAGACGTGTCAATATCTCATCTGGTCACGACCTTTCAACAGGATGATCACTGGCTGGTGCGCCGTAGCATTCTTGCTGCTTTGGTGGAAATGTCTTGTCCAGAAGAACTCTATACTATTTGTATTTGCGGCTTAGCAGGGGAAGACCCAACTGTCCGAGAAGCAGGAATTGATGCCTTAGGTTTACTGGCTGGTACTATTAAGCAAACTGAGGCATTGCACCAAATTCTGGCTCTGAAAGATGCACAATGGTGGCGTATTCGGATGCATGTTGCCCGTGCCCTCAAACGATTTGATTCCCCCGATGCTAAAGCGGCATTGGGAGAACTGATGAAGGATGAAGAGCATCGGGTGGTAGCTGCTGCTTTAGATAGTTCTCTCTAGAGCATCGGTTTGGTGATCAGATTTAGGGAGTAGGGAGTAGGGAGTAGGGAGTAGGGAGTAGGGAGTAGGGAGTAGCAAAGCAGCGCCTACCTGTGGGGGTTCCCCCATGATCGACTGCATCAAGACATTGAATTTACCTAATAAGTCTGAGAAATGCTATATAAAAATGACAGATAAAGATTTCATACCAAGTTGCGCTCAAACGTACAACTTTCTCTTCCCCCAATCTCCCCATCTCCCCATCTCCCCATCTCCCTATCCAACCAATCTACTATCTTTGAATGCAACTCGGTATCACAAGGAGTGCGGCTCGTGATGAGTTCTGAAAATTGGTTGTATGCCATGCTTAATTAACAACCGTATTATATGGATTGGATAATACAGGAAAGCCAGCACTCTAGGCAGGGAGAGTAACGCCCAATCCGCTTCGTTGGGCATGACGGTAACAAACAAACTGTTTTTTAGCCAATGGAGACAGTACATTACTCTGTCATGCAGACGCTCTCTCATGCTGAAGTAGAAGCGATGATTGTAAGACAAGAAAAAGACCCAAAACCCTTTTGCTTCTGAGAGCTTAGGTGGCTGTTCAAGGTCACGGAAAAGCTGTGATCGTACTTGGATAGCGAGGGATTGGGAGACTGGTTGGGCTTGCAATTTATTTAAGACTATCTGTGGCAACGTGACTCCCAGCAAATCCCTGACTAGGCAAAGGTCAAGCAAGAGCATGCGTTCACAACCGAGCTTTTGAGCCTCTGCCAGTACTCTGCGCCAATCTAACTGGGGATGAGTACGGAGTAGTTGAGCAACGTCGCATAACTGAGCCAGACGTACACTCCAGTGACAACAGTCTTTGCCCAATTGCACACAGAGAATTAACAGCATCTGTTCTGGCGAGATAGTAGAGACTGTCTTACCAGCAACAGATAGAGGCTGAAGATGCGATCGCAAATACTCAAAATCTAATGGCAAACAGAATAAATCGGGTACTATCCCCTCGTGAAGGTCAATACAAACTCGACTCTTTTTATCCACAAAGTGATACTCCCAGCCCAGGTCTTTTTGCAATTGATACCCTTGAGACAAGAGTAATTCTTTAACTCTCGGGATGTCGTGGTGATCAACCAGGATGTCTAAGTCACCGAACTGCCGCAGCCCCAGATTGCCGTAAACGGAAACAGCAAGGGTAGGCCCTTTGAAGGGGATAGCAGAAATTCCGTGTTTCTCCAGAAGAGTCAGGAGGTTGAGTAGTTTCTGAATGAGAAATGTGTTGTGTACGACTAAGTGCTGGAAATAATCTCGAAGTTGTTTGAGGATGTTCTGGGGAACCAGGTCTGGGCAGGTATTTTTGAGACTATGGTACAGCAGCGGTAAGACTTTCTGACGGCGAGCTGTTTTGAGCAGATAAGTCCAGTCGATGTCTTGCTCAAGCAGTAAACCTTTGATAGACTTAGCAGTCGCTTCGTCGATGCTGGTTCGGACACAGTAGAGGAGTAACTGGAGTTCTGGTTTAGTTTGGAGTTCTCGGTTAGTTATCGATACTGATGCTATATTAGTTAATGGGGTTAAAGTCATCATCCAAAGTTAATCTAAAAACTCGCGCTGTAGAAACCACCACCATCCATGTGGCGGATAGAATGGCACTTAAGACTTTAATTTTCCCTTTAAAAAAAATGGGAAAATTAGCGAATTACGGCTCAAAGGTAATTAAGTGAACTACCCCGACCTAATTGGCCTATGGCCACGCTACGCGAACGTAGAGGTCGGGGCTTCCAGCTTCACGGAAGAACGCCTTAACTTGGACGGACGCCCACGTCTTGGTCTTACTTCTTCTCCACTGGCGTTGACCTCCCCCGTCCCAGAGGAGGATAGCATTCTGATTCCTTCTGCTCTGATATTTTTTGCTGCATTACCATCTCTGTCGTGATGAGTTCCGCAACTCGGACAAGTCCAAGTCCTTACATCAAGCGGCAACTCCTTGATTTGATAATGACAATTAGAGCAAGTCTTAGAACTAGGAAACCACCGGTTTATTTCAACCAACATTTTACCTTCTTTTTCGCATTTGTAGGAGATAAAATTTACAAAGGTTCCCCAACCTAGATCAGATATTGCTTTAGCTAGTTTATGGTTACGAACCATGCCCTTGACGTTTAAGTTTTCGACTACTACTACTTGGTTGTCATCGACTATCTTTCTAGACAGCTTGTGTAAGTAGTCTTGGCGGACATTTCCAATCCGTTCGTATACCTTAGCTACAATCTTTTTGGCTTTTGCACGCCTATTACTACCTTTTTCCTTCCGGGCAGCAATACGCTGTTTCTTGGCTAGTTTCTTTTCGTATTTCGCTAAGTGCTTAGGGTTGCTGAACTTAGAGGTCTTTTCGCCATCGTAGGTGATTGCAAAATCCTTGATACCTAAATCAATACCAATCACTTTTCCATCCGCAGACGGTTTTGTACCTTGCTCTTTCAGAGCCGCTCCGCGAACAGACTCGTATTCCATCAACACAGAAGCATGATATTTGCCAGAAGGAGTCCTACTGACTGTCACAGTCTTAATCTCTCCGTCTAGTGGTCGATGAATTACTGCTTTTACAATCCCTAATTTCCCAGGGAATTTAAGACAATCACCTACCTGCTTGACTTTTTGCGGATACTGAATTGATTGACGCTGATGGTATGACTTGAATCTAGGATATTTTGCTCTACCTTCAAAAAAGTTCTGGTAAGCGCGACTAAGATTGAGGCTTACAGACTGCAAAACTTGAGAGTAACACTCTTTTAGCCATTCAGTCTCTTTTTCTTTTTTAAGTCTTGGAAGCATGGAGTTGAGCGCAGATTGTTTCAGACCTTTGCCAGTTTCCTTGTAGGTTTCTATACAGTGATTTAGCGCATAATTCCACCACCAACGAGCACACCCAAAATGTTGAGCAAGGATTTGAACCTGTTCTTGAGTGGGATAGATTCTGACTTTGACGGCTTTGTGTTTCACTACGCTTACCTGCTTCTCGACCTTTGTTAATATTATATGTGTTTCGTATTAACATGTCAATTCTTGGGTCTTTCAAACTAGGCTATCGTCTCGCTATCAATCCTAGAGACGCGCGCCTTAGTAGAGTGGAGCCGCGAATCTTACAGTTTTAACCCTTTTCCTCATAGCTGACCAACCATAAAGGCGACCCTCTACTTACGGTAACTTCAACACCCTGGAAGAGGGTGGGGAATTCCGCGAGTTTTGTTAAAATAATCTATTCAGTAATTGATTACTATTTACTTACTACTTACAGAAAAAACTGGGGTTTTCAGTACATTTAACTAGTAAGTGTGCAAAGTTTTGATGAAGTACCTTGCCATATAACACAATAGGGATTAGTCTTTACCTAATCCCTATTGACTGGCAGCGCTTTCCTTGCTAATGCTTTGACAGGGTGGCAAGGAAAGCTTCCCCATAAGCATATGCGCTACGCGCACGCTGCGCGAACAGCGGCCAGTGATCAGCGGTCAGTGGTCAGCGGTCAGCGGTCAGCTTTGTGGCATAAGCTTCCAGCCTGTGACTTCACTGAGATTAAACCAATGCTTACCTGTTGTCTTGATGCAGTCGCTCATGGGGAGGGGCTGCCTGCGGAACCTGCGTCCGCGCTGCATCGCTGAAAGCCCCGTGGAAAACCCCTTTGGCGGCGCTGCATCGCTTATTCAAAAACTCTTCCCCTAGCGGATTAGCACCTCAAGTAGCGTGCGCGTAGCGGATTAGCTGATAGCACCTCAAGTAGGGTGCGCGTAGTGGATTAGCTGAATGCTTACGCTTCCCCTTAGGTAGATTTGGGTGCCTTAGTCAGGCAAAGGTTAGCTCAGACAAAGGTTAGATCAGCCAAATGTTAACGATTATTTCTTTGTCTGGGAGAAATGAGACAGGAAGTATCGCGATACTCTATGCTCAGTAAGGGTTTTACTATGTATACGAGCAATATAAATGTATCAGCCTTTCCTGGACTATCTGGAAAAAGAGCTATTCAAGCGGTTTGATTTAAGCAGTCAACCAATTCCCCCAGGCTTAGAACGCCAGGTAAGCGATCGCGCTAAACATCGGGCAATTATTCAAAGCTGGTGTTACCAATGCCCGGAATTGCGAAAGATTCGCTATACCTACATGGATGTTGGACCAGTCTCTCAAGTGTTTAACAGTGTGATATATCCCAGTCACTGTTACGATCTCCCTTTGCTAGGGATTGACTTCTTAGCCTTTGGCAAAAAGAAGATCCTGGTGGTTCTAGACTTTCAGCCATTGTTCAGGGATGAAGCGTATCAGGAAAAATATATTGAACCGATGCGAGTCATTCGCGATCGCTATCAGGACTTGGCACAAAACTTAGAAATGAAGTTTTATGATGCCAACCAGTACTTCTCTAAGTATCTACTGTTTGCCAAAATCGATTCCCTAGAGACAGTGAAAACAGAAGTCTTTGAGGCTTACAAAGACTACTTGGCGTTATATTGGCAAATGGTGGAGCAAGCTGAGCCTCTAACTGAGCCAGAAGATATTGAGCGCATTGTTAAGGCACAGAAAGACTACGACCAGTATAGTGCCGACAGAGACCCAGCCCATGGTCTGTTCAGCAGCTACTTTGGTCCCGAGTGGGCAGAGCAGTTCTTATATGAGTTCTTATTTGAAAATGCCATGCCTTTAGCCGTTAGTCAAAGCCAAACATGACTCTCTATCAGCCGTTTCTAGACTACGCGATCGCATATCTAAAAGAGCGCCTTGATCTACAGCCTTATCCCATTCCCCCTGGGTTTGAAAGCAAATTCGCAACAGTGGGGAAAGGGAAAAAGCAGCAAGATGTCCTGACCACCAGTTATGGCTTTGCTGCACCCAAAATCAGACAAATTCGAGCTGCTCATGTCCAGGGGGGAGCAGCATTACAGGTACTCAATTTTGTAATCTTCCCCCACCTCAACTATGACCTCCCCTTCTTCGGGGCTGACTTAGTGACCTTACCTGGTGGACATCTGATTGCCTTGGATATGCAGCCCCTGTTCCGAGATGACCCAGCCTATCAAGCTCGTTACACGGAACCTATCCTACCGATTTTCAAGGCTCATCAACAGCATTTGCCTTGGGGAGGAGACTTTCCTGAGGAAGCAACACCGTTCTTTTCCCCAGCTTTCCTGTGGACACGCCCTAAGGAAACCGAAGTAGTGGAAAATCGGGTGTTTGCTGCCTTCAAGGACTATCTGACAGCTTACTTAGATTTTGTGGATCAGGCAGAACTAATTACTGATTCCGAGCATCTCAAAGCCATCAAGGAAGCTCAACTGCGTTATCTGGGTTATCGTGCTGAGAAAGACCCAGCTCGTGGTATGTTTCAGAGATTTTATGGCAGTGAATGGACTGAGGAGTACATCCACGGTTTCTTGTTTGATCTAGAGCGGAAGCTGGCAAAGGCTTAAGCGTAGGATGTTAAAAATTAACCTCAGTTCGATGTAAGAAAGTGGTTAGTTTTTTCAGGAGTCAGGAGTCAGAAGTCAGGAGTCAGAAGTCAGGACAAGACTACAGAATTGATGGGAATAATACAGAATTTTATTGTTGATAAAACTCTGATTAATTGCCAAGTAACTGGGAAATAATTTATCTTGATTCCATTTATTATGACTCGATGCTCCTGACTCGATACTCCTACAATTTTAGAGCTTTTAATTGAAGGGGCAAGAGTTTAGCCTCCTCCATAGCAGCGATCGCGCCAAAGGCCAACAGTAGCCAGAAACAAATTTTTTTAAAATATCTCAAATCCTTGTCTTGATGCAGCCCCTCCCCACTGGCGCTTTGGATCAAGACAAGGTTATTTAAATGGGCGACAGCTTACGTAATACTTCATACTTAATACTTGATACTTCATACTTTATATTTCCCTAAGATAACAAATTATGTTTTTTGATTAAGAAACGTAAAAAAAGTTATGATTGTATGAAGCTGATCCCCTAAATCTGTGATTATAACTGAGTAACCATTCAGCTATCAGCTATCAGCTATCAGCTATCAGCTTTTAGCTATGAGTTTATGCCCATAGCGCACGCTACCAAAACATCCGGGAACGTGAGAGCCCCTCTCTTTTAAGGAGGGGATGAAACGGACGCGACGGGTTTTAACCCGCCGTGTCCCTCTGCTTAGGTTCAGGAAATTTGGCTATTAGACTTCTGACCAACTCAGATGGAGTCATCCCACGCCGTTCTGCTTCTTGCTTTAATTGCATTTTTTCAAATTTATTAATTCGGATCATCAATCGTTCGTCTTTCATTTTTGGAATACTATTTGCGCGCACGAATGTTCCGATTATAGTAGGAGGCAATCAAATGTACAAGACGATTCCAGTAAAAGCCAACTTGACAGAGGAAGAGCAAGCTTTTTGGGTATTTCAGTGCCAACAAGCGAATAGTCTGGTAAATTGTGCTATCTATTACTCCAAACAAAAACATTACACCTGGTTAGAACAGCAAGAAGAAGCTTTTACGACTTACTGGCGAGAGGATGATCTTAGATATGGGTGGAAAACCTATAAATGCAGTGTCAAATATGCCGAACTCTGCAAGAATCTAAAAGAGAATCCTCACTATAAGGCGATGGCAGCTCAGTCGGCACAACAAACTCTCAAGACTGTAGCCGAATCAATCAATAGCTACAATCAGTTAGTCGGCCATTATTACAAGGGAAAAGTCGATAGACCAAAACTGCCAAGATACAGAAAGAAAGGCGGATTGGCAGCTGTAACTTTCCCTAGACAAGCTCTTGGTTATAAGTCAGGGTTGTTCTACCCTTCGATCAGCAAGGAAACAAAACCTGAGTTGATCACCGAGATTACCCTGGAGCCGCCGGACTTTATAGATCCGGACTGGGTAAAACAGATAACTGTTCGTCCGTACCTTGGGCAACTTTGGATCGACTGGGTAATTGATGACGAGAAGCAACCAATCTCTGATAACCCCAACCTCGACTATTCCCAAGCGTGGAGTTTTGATCACGGCGGGACGAACTGGCTGACTGGGCTTTCAACCCTTGGCAAGAGCCTGATAATTGACGGTCGAAAACTCAAGTCAATGAATCAGGGGTACTGCCGGTTAGTCGCCAAGTACAAACAGGGGAAACCAGAGTTTTACTGGGATTCCAAGCTAGATCGAGTGCAGCGGAAACGAAACAACCAGATACGGGATGCGATCAACAAAGCTGCTAGATTCATTATCAATCGGTGCTTAAATGATCGCATTGGAAACCTAATTATCGGCTGGAACGAAGGACAGAAAAGCCGTTCTAATATGGGCAAACGTGGCAATCAGAATTTCGTAGTCATCCCGACCAAGAGACTAATCGAACGGCTGAAACAACTTTGCCCTGAGTACGGCATTAAACTAACAATTACCGAGGAATCGTACACCAGCAAAGCGTCTTTCCTTGACGACGATCCATTACCAAAATATGGTGAAAAACCCAACGGGTGGTTTCCGTCAGGATGTCGGGTAAGGCGTGGTTTGTATAAAACTTCTGAGGGATACCTGGTAAATGCCGACTGCAATGGTGCGGCCAACATTGCCAGGAAAGTAGCCACACAGCTAAATATAGACCTAGCTAAGGTGGGTAGAGGGAGCTTGACACTCCCACACCGGTATGAAATTTTCAAGTCACTGAATAGATCGTACCGCACAAGAAGTGTTCGCGAAGCGTCGGCGAAAGCCGATAGAGGCGCGGTTTCAACCCGCCTCGTAACAACCTTGTAGAATCCCCCGTGCTTCAGCCGGGGGAGATGTCAAATGAACAGCTTATGCCCATAGCGCACGCTACTTGAGTGGCCATTGGCCAACGACTGACCACTGACGGCTGACGGCTGACGGCTGACGGCTGACGGCTGAATGCTAAGATGACTTAGGTTTACGATCATAGAGGTGATTAATGACAATTCCTTTGCTAGAGTATCCGCCCTCAACCCAAAATCAGCGGGTCGCTGGATATGAGGTGTCCGGAGATGAGCAGCCTAAACTATACACTACAGCTAATCTTCTCTCTCCATCGGAAATGGATGAATTGATTAGGGCAGCCTATGGTCAGATTTTTCATGAACAACAGATTCTCAAAAGCAACCGCCAAACTTTTTTAGAATCACAGCTGAGATTTGGTCAAATCACCGTGCGCGATTTCATTCGTGGTCTAGCAACATCTGAACCTTTTTGGCAGCGCAATTATCAGACCAACAACAACTACCGTTTTGTCCAGATGTGTGTACAACGCATCTTGGGGCGTGATGTCTACAGCGAGCGGGAGAAGTTAGCTTGGTCAATAGTGCTGGCTACTAATGGGTTACAAAACTTTATTGATACTCTGCTCGGTAGCGACGAGTATCTGGAAAACTTTGGTGATCACACCGTGCCTTATCAGCGGCGACGGATCATAGCCCAGCGTACTCAAGGGGATCTACCCTTTGCCCGGATGCCTCGTTATGGGGAAGACTATCGCACCCAACTGCAACAGCTAGGTTACTTCAAATACCAACCAATTGGTTTCAAAACCTATTATCCTCCTGCCTCAGTGCGCTTTGTAGCAGGAGTACTCACTAAGGCAGGGGCTGTAGTCTTACTTGGGGGAACAATGGCGATCGCCTTAGCCGCCTGGGGTATTATCAGCCTGTAGCTTTGAGTGTAGGTTTGATAAGAAATGTTACTAACCTGCTAACAGTTAGAGCAATTAGCAGGAGTGAACAGCTGACCTGTGTCTTGACCAGAAGGTCAGCAACCAAGAGGCTTCCAGCACCAATGTGGAGCAAATCCACAGGGTAGCAATGGCAAGCCAGTTCTGATCTGCCATTGCAATCAGACATCAAAAAATCTTAAACTCTTAACAAGATGTAACGAATAAAGGCTCGACATCATTGTATAAAAGTTACCTGAAGGGTAAATAGTGACAGGCGAAAGCCAACCAACCGGTTGACACACAGCATTCCTAGGTCTCTCACCAAAACGTGAAGTTTTGTAATTTTTCTTAACGATCCGTTTTGTTACCAA
Source organism: Moorena sp. SIO4A1 (assembly GCF_010672065.1). Classification (NCBI taxonomy): domain Bacteria; kingdom Bacillati; phylum Cyanobacteriota; class Cyanophyceae; order Coleofasciculales; family Coleofasciculaceae; genus Moorena; species Moorena sp. SIO4A1. The sequence goes on from NZ_JAAHHX010000006.1 coordinate 205,273, forward strand.
ACTCATGGGACAAAGACTAGGACAAAGACCAAAAAAGAGAGATAGGAGTATTAGCTGTGGCTGGAGCATGTTCTATGCCTTTCCCGTTTCAAACTGCTTGATTCAGTTTGATTCAGTCTGAGTCTGTTTAACTGAAGCCCGTTTTGAAACAAAACCAACTAACCTAGGAGATTCCGTCAATGTTTGATGCGTTTACTAAGCTTGTTTCGCAGGCTGATGCCCAGGGTCAATACATTAGTGCTGACCAACTAAGTGCTCTTAGCGCTATGGTGAAGGACAGCAACAAGCGGATGGATGCAGTTAATCGCATTACCAGCAACTCTTCCACCATTGTGGCTAACGCGGCTCGCTCCCTGTTTGCTGAGCAACCCCAGTTGATCAATCCTGGTGGTAATGCCTACACCAGCCGTCGGATGGCTGCTTGCTTACGCGATATGGAAATTATCCTGCGCTATGTAACTTACGCCATTTTTGCTGGTGATGCTAGTGTGCTGGAAGACCGCTGCCTGAATGGTCTGCGGGAAACCTACCTAGCTCTGGGAACTCCTGGTGCTTCAGTGGCAGTGGGTGTAGAAAAGATGAAGGACGCTGCGATTGCGATCGCTAACGACTCCAATGGCATCACCCCTGGTGATTGCAGCTCTCTGATGGCTGAAATTGGCAGCTACTTCGATAAGGCAGCTGGTGCGGTTGCCTAAAAAGTATCGGCATATCACTTGCTGTCTAACAATCACAACTTCAAACGTTTTTGAAAACTTGACAAAATATTAGGGAGATACCTAGACAATGAAAACCCCGCTTACAGAAGCCGTCGCTGCTGCTGACGCTCAAGGTCGTTTTTTAAGTAATACAGAAATCCAGACTGCCTTCGGTCGATTCCAGCGGGCTACAGCTTGCTTAGAAGCGGCAAAAGCCTTGACTGCTAAAGCCTCAACCTTGACTGACGGTGCAGCCCAAGCGGTGTATAACAAATTCCCTTACACCACTAGCATGCCTGGATCAAACTACTCATCTGACAATACAGGTAAAGCAAAATGCTCCCGTGATATCGGTTACTATCTGCGTATGGTAACTTACTGCCTAGTTGCTGGTGGTACTGGACCGATGGATGAGTACTTGATTGCTGGTTTAGATGAAATCAACCGTACCTTCGAGCTCTCTCCAAGCTGGTACATCGAAGCCCTCAAGTACATCAAGGCTAACCATGGTTTAAGTGGTCAGCCTGCTAATGAGGCAAATAACTACATTGACTACGCTATTAACGCCCTGAGCTAATTGCTCTTTTGGCCTGGAAAGGTCAGCAGGTGTTAGCAAGAACTAGCGTCTGCTGACCTTTCCGGGCATTGTTTTGTCTATACAGTTTGTCTATAGCAAAGGGAGCAGGGAGCAGGGAGTAGGGAGCAGGGAGCAGGGAGTAGGGAATATGGCATCAAAAATGCTCACCATTGATTTAGGTACCCTATATCTACCAAGTAATCAGATCAATGATGAAGAATAAAGTAAGAAATTGGTAGGTTTTTTGAGGAGACAGGAGACAGGAGCGTGCGTAAAATGAAAATTAACAAGTTTAAATTAACAAGTTTAAATTAGCAAGTTAACATGTTGCAGCCTAGTCTTGAGAATTATGTTGAGACTGATAACTCTGAGTCTTTAACTGTAGAGCAAGCCATCGCAAATCTACAAGGTAACGACCAGGGGCTTCGCTATTATGCAGCATGGTGGCTAGGAAAGTTCCGAGTGCGGGAACCAGTGGCAATTGATGCCCTAATTGCTGCGCTAGAGGATCAGGAGAACCAGACAGAATTAGGAGGATATCCTCTGCGCCGAAATGCCGCCAGGGCATTGGGCAAACTAGGAGACCATCGAGCTGTACCTGCGCTGATTAATTGTTTAGACTGCTCCGATTTTTATGTTAGGGAAGCAGCGGTACGATCTTTAGGGATGTTAGGGGATCGTGCCTGTATTCCCAAGCTGATCAAACTGCTAGACGGAGGTTTAGAAGCAGCCCAGCCTATACTCGGAAGTCCCCACCTCGCCCAACCCTACAATGCTGTCATCGAAGCCTTGGGGGAGCTTGGTGCCACCGAAGCCATTGACCTAATTGAAGTATTCCTAGAACATCCCAACGAGTTGGAACAGTATGCCGCCGCACGGGCGATGTACCAGCTAACTCAAAACCCTACTTATGCTGAACGTTTAATCAAAGCTTTGAAAGCTGATCAAGTGCTACTGAGGCGGGCAGCTCTTTCCGATCTCGGGGCAATTGGTTATTTACCAGCAGCAGATGCGATCGCTCAGACCTCGGCAGAAAATAATCTGAAGCTACTCGCCCTCAAAGGAATTTTAGAGCATCACTTAGAAAACAATCCTACTGATGGTTGCTACCTATCGGAGACTGCAATTAAAATTATAAACTTGATGGATGGTCTTCTATGAAGTGTGAAGTTTAAAGCATGAAGGATGAAGGATGAAGGATCAAGTTTCAAGAATCAAGGATCAAGTTTCAAATAATTTTATCTAATCATTTATCTAACAATTTTATCTAACCATTTATCTAACCATTACTCTGCCACTGGTGGGTTTTGATGGTTTTACCTTTTGCTTTAAATCTACCACTAGGGAACGCCTAGGGCAAACAACCTTGGCCAAAAGGCCACGCTAAGCGAACAACCTTAGACTCCTTCATGACCAACACAACTCAAGGCCAAGAATTAATTCGAGCTGTGAAAGAGGCAGATTCTGCCTATAGCTTAGTAAAAGCAGTGAAAGCCCTAGCTAATGCCCGTTTAGAGGCTGGGATTCCCACTTTAATTGCAGTTCTTAGCTACAATAACCCAGGTGCAGCAGGAGTAGCTGCCGGTGGGCTAGTGGGATTAGGTAAAACAGCAGTAGCGCAATTGCTAAACCTAATTGATGACTATAACTACGGAGGTAGAGCTTGGGCAATCCGCGCACTAGCAGCAATTGGGGATCCTAGAGCCTTAGATACCTTAATCGAAGCAGCTGAAAGTGACTTTGCTATGAGCGTCCGTCGAGCTGCGACAAAAGGTCTGGGCAACCTGGACTGGGAGGATATGCCTAAAGATAAAATTCCTGCTGCCCAAGAGCAAGCTTTTAAAACACTACTGCTAACCTGCCAAGATACAGAATGGGTAGTTCGTTATTCTTCCGTAGTAGGATTGCAAGGTCTAGCTACTGCTGTAGTGGTCACCTATCCGGATCTGGCTGAGACTATCAAAACTCATTTAGCGCAAATGTTCAAGACTGAAACCGATGTAACAGTGGGCACCCGTATCCAACTGGCTATCCAACAACTTGCATGAATGACTAATCAGTAATCAGGAACGCCGAATATTAAAACAACACCAATCTTGACGCTTCCAGAGGGTGGCGACAATCCAGTTATTTTGTTCTAGGGTATCAGCAATCGGTTTCACCTGATCTAATAACACACCACTGATAACTCCCCAGCTGGTGGGTTTCACAATAGCATTCATTAGTGGAATTAAATCAATAATCACCTCTGCGAGAATGTTGCAGAGGATTCCATCTACTGGTTCACCATTAGTAAGCTTAGACAAGGTTTCTAGACTACCCTGTTCTATTACCAGATCCTGCTCAGACATGTTGTTAAGAGAGCGGTTGTTGCGGGCAGCACCCACGGCTAATGGGTCAATATCCACGCCATAGACCTTTTTAGCCCCTAACAACACCGAGGCAATGGAAAGAATGCCGGAACCACAGCCAATATCCGCTACGACATTGTCGTGATCACTGCTGAAGCCTAGACGCATCTCTAATGCTTCCATGCATAACTGAGTGGTGGGATGGGTACCTGTGCCAAATGCTGCTCCGGGATCAAGGCGTAACAAGATCCGTTCGGAAGGGTCTGGTAAGGGTAGCCAGGCGGGATAGATCAAAAAGCGATCGCCAACTTCTTGGGGTTCCCAGTATTGTTTCCAACTACTTGCCCAATCTTCCTCATCAATCAGGTGCCACCGAGTTATCGGTACTGGCAGCCCTACAGTAAGGGCATCCTGATTTACCCAAAGGGCAAGGGCTGCCAAATCCAACAGCTGTGCTTGTATTTGGGGTAAGTGAGCCAGCACTAGTTGAGAATGTCCCTTAAGCTGGGTGGACATTCCTCGACAACCAAACTTCTCCAATCGCCAGAAGATTAAATCCTCTAAGGCAGAGTCGCACAAAATTTGAATTTCCCACCAGCTGTTTGCCATATCTTAGTTCCGAGGTCAAGAGTGCTGAGTTTAAGAGTGGGGAGTCAGCAGGGGGAGGTACCTGCTCTACACTTAAGGAGCAAGATTGTTTGTACCTATAACCTTTTCCCCATATTCAGCACCCAGCACTCAGCACTCAGTACTGAACGTATTCAGTACTGAACTTATAAAGTTACCGTGTGAGCATCCCTAATCCCTGGCACCTTCATAATCTCTGTCAAAACTCCCTCCGGTAAGGGGTCATCTAGACTAAGCACCATAACTGCGTCACCCCGCACAATTTTGCGGCCCACCTGCATACTGGCAATATTGACATTAAAACTACCCAGTAGAGAGCCAATTTTACCAATAATTCCCGGCATATCCCGGTGTAGGGTAAACAGCATATAGTGAGTGGGAGGAACATTAATCGGGAATTCGTCGATACTGGTAATGTAGATTTCCCCATCATTTAACAAAGCACCCGTTACAGAATGTTTCCCCATGGAACCGGTAGCTGATAGATCTAGGGACCCAGAATAGTCTCGCATCGAAGCATCCCTGGTTTCAATTACCCGAATGCCCCGCTCTTTTGCTTCAATGGATGCATTGACATAGTTTACCCGCTCTCGCAGTGCCTGGGAAAGTAAGCCTTTGAGGGCAGCAACCACTAAGGGCTGGCTTTCGTTGGTAGCTAACTCTCCCTGTAATCGGACATCAAGTAATTCAATGCGTCCCCCCGCCAGTTGAGCAACTAGGTTACCCAGAGTTTCTGCCAACTCCATGTATGGTCTGAGTTTTTCAATCACATTGGGTGACAATCCAGGAATATTAACTGCTGAACGGGCGGGTAAGCCTAAGAGGACATCCCGAATTTGTTCGGCTA
>NZ_JAAHHX010000060.1:0-40038 GCF_010672065.1 Moorena sp. SIO4A1
TGTGCACAGACCGAAAATCGCCAAACCTCTCCGGCAAATCACAACCCGGAATACCTGCACGGTATCGGTACAGTACGGCTTCAACAAATAGGCGGTTATCTTTGGCATTTCCACCAACAAGCGCCCTTCTGGCCAGGTAGCATATCCTTAATTCGCTCCCACTGATCATCTCGCAAGGCATACCGACGCATTACTTCCTCCTTAGTTGAGTTTTCCTGACTCCCCTCAGTTCTATAGCTGCACTGACTGGTTGTCAATTCTCTAACTGACGACATGCCCTAGTGAACATGAAAATTAAAACCATTAAAATCCATCAATTAACCCTTCACGAGCATCATTTGGACATTATCTATGGTGCAGATAACTTCAACTTTTCAACTAAAGTGTTTTACCATGATGTATCCTTCAGTTTACTTGCCAGCAAATATTCTCAAGCAGTAATTAATCAAATCGCTGCTTATATTGCCTTATTCGAGGGCATAAAGCTGTGTTCACTATTTCCCAAATACTATGATATTAACCTTGTCGCTGAAAATTTAAGTCAGCCAGTGTTAGAGCTATTTGCCAAGATATATCAAGGAGTCTTTGGTCAACATTGGTATGAAAATAATATAACCGATTACCCTGGTCCTGAACTTATCTATTCACAAGCTAGCTTAAGCAATAGCAAACCCATCTCTATATTTTGCGATAACTCTACCGTACTTGCAGGCTGTGGTGGTGGAAAAGATAGTATTGTAGCTATGAAAATGCTACAAGAAGCAGATGTTCCATTTGCTTCCATGCAATACTCCCATAGTGTTTATGGCAAAGCCGATATCCAACACAATTTAATTTCGGGAGTCCTAGAATACGTCACCCCCCTTAAAAAGCATAAAATTTCTATCTACGATGACTTTATTGACTATCCCTTTCTTCAGCTATATTTCCCAGACAATTCAGGAATTACCGTTCCAGAAACTCCTGTCTCTATCTTTGAATCCTTACCTCTAATGCTGAATGAGGGATACAACTACTTGGCATTAGCCCATGAAAAAAGTGCCAATACTGGTAATTTATTCTGGGAAAAACTAGGTAAAGAAGTTAACCATCAATGGGGCAAAGGCTACGAAGCCGAAAAAGAGTTGAATGAATTCATTCAAGCAAATCTCTTATCTAATTTCTCTTATTTCGGTATTTTGCAGCCCATCTATGACTTCCGCATCTTCAAAAATCTAGCCAAATATCCCGAGGTGCTGCCTAAAATCCACTCCTGCAATATTCAAAAACCTTGGTGCAAGAAATGTCCCAAGTGTGCTTATGTATGGCTAGGTTTGATGGCTGTCTTCGAGCCAGCATCTGTAGATGCAGTCTTTGGCTCCAATTTGTTTGATGATGATGACTTACTCCCTATTTTCAGAGAAATGATCGGACTAGCTGAACATACACCCTTTGAATGTATTGGTGAAATAGATGAAAGTAGATTAGCAATGAAAAAGTGTTTATAAAAAGGTTTGTCTGGCAAAGCCCTAGAGATATTCAAACACGAAGTTTTAGTAGACAGTTCAATTGATTGGCAAAAACTTGAGCAAAAGTATGACCGAGTATATGACACGGAACATGCTATTCCCGATTGGATATTTAGTAAGATTAGAGAGCAACTTTAAGTTTTAAAACTAAGTAGGAAAGCCAAAGACAAGTCATGAGACCAACTCCTATCCCTCCAAAGCCAGGTCAAGAATCCGTTTGGGATTATCCCCGTCCCGCCCGATGGGAAGACATCAATAAACATATTAAGGTAATCTTTAATGGCATTGTTCTCGCAGAAACCCACAGACCTAAGCGAGTTTTGGAAACCAGTCATCCTCCGACTTATTACATTCCACCAGAAGATATCAAACTAGAATATCTGACAGAGACACCCCATAAAACCTTTTGCGAATGGAAAGGCAGGTGTTCGTATTACAATGTCTCGTTAGGTGAAAAACAAGCAACTCATGGAGCTTGGCGCTACCCCGAGCCAACCCCTGACTTTGTTTCCATTAAAGAATACTATGGCTTCTCTGCTCGTCTCATGGATGCGTGCTATGTAGATGATGAGTTAGTCACTCCCCAGGCTGGTGAATTTTATGGTGGTTGGATCACTAAAGATATTGTTGGACCTTTCAAGGGAGGACCAGGAACAATGGGTTGGTAGACGGGTTGCTAGATTTGGTAGATAGTGGCTTACGTTTTGGATCCGTCGAGGGGGACAATTACTTGCCCCCCCTCCCAATTAGATCGGGTAGATCTGGACGTGTCCATTTCCCTTGTAACCTGAAGAAATTTACAACAACCCAGCAAAATGTAGCGGTCCAGTACCACTAATTAACTCCAACAGTAAAGCAATAAACCCAATCATAGCCAGACGACCATTCCAAACTTCTGCTGCTGTAGTCATGCCCCACTCCCACCGCTCGGGAGGGTAAATTTTGACTGTCTTTGGCGGACGAATTACCTCGGAGAGTTCACGGCTGGGTGATTCGAGAGCGTCAACTACCAAATTTGTCAAAGACTCAATAAATAGGGGATGGGTATTGAGCGCTGGTACCCGCTCAAAGTGCTTAATCCCTGATTCTTCTGCTATTTCTCGATACTCAATGTCGATTTCTTGGAGAGTTTCGATATGTTCTGAGACAAAACTAATCGGGACTACCAGCAACTCTTGAGTATTCTTAGCTCCGAGTTCTTGCAACGCATCTTCGGTGTAGGGTTGGAGCCATTCTACCGGACCAACCCGACTTTGATAGGCCAGAGTATGGGGATTGGGGCGGTTGAGGGTTTTCATAATTAAGGAAGTGCAATCCTCAATTTCTTGCTGGTAGGGGTCTCCAGCTTCTGTGACATAGCTGATGGGTACACCGTGAGCACTGAAGAAGATATGGACTTGATCAGGATTAGAAAACTTATCGAGTTCCTGAGCAATTAAATCAGCCATGGCTTGTAGGTATTGTGGCTGCTGGTACCAGGAGGGAATGACTGTGTGTTCAATCTTGCTCAGGTCTGGGTCTTCTTTCCACAGACTTTCTAGCAGACGGAAGCTAGAACCACTGGTGCTGATGGAAAACTGGGGATAAAGCGGTAAAATAACTAAGCGTTCGATCCCATCGGCTTTGATGGTTGCGATCGCTTCTTCAGTGAAAGGATGCCAGTAACGCATTCCTACATAGACACTGACCTCTTGCCCTTTTGTTTGCAAATGTTCCTGGAGGGCTTGAGCCTGGGCGTCTGTAATCTTCCGTAGAGGGGAACCACCACCAATTTGCTTGTAGTTCTCCTGGGATATCTTAGCACGCTTAGTGGAGATTAGCCAAGCCAGGGGTTTTTGCAGCCACGGAAAAGGCAGGCGAATAATTTCCGGGTCAGAAAACAGGTTGAATAGAAAGGGACGAACATCCTTTAACTGATCTGGCCCACCTAGATTAAGCAATAATACCCCAACACGACCCATAGTTAACACAGCTTCCCATAACTTTCATATTTGTTACTCATTTTAACAATATATTTTTTAACTTAAATTTGCAACAAGAAACACAGATCTTTAAGAAGGAGTGAGTAGTGGCAACAGTTCTTAGAGCTTGGAGTTATCAGTACCAATGGCTGTATGATAGTATTTCCCGGATCGCGGCTTTGAGCGTGGGTGGAGAGAGACGATTCCGCCAGCTACCGTTACAGGGCTTAACAATTCATTCAGGAACCAAAGTGCTAGATCTCTGTTGCGGCAGTGGTCAGGCCACCCAGTTCTTGGTGGAATTGTCTGAGCATGTCACAGGCTTAGATATTTCTCCACTATCCCTAGAGCGAGCACAACGGAATGTTCCCCAAGCCAACTATGTAGAGGGTTTGGCTGAACAGATGCCCTTTCCAGATGCTCAATTTGATATAGTTCACACCAGCGCCGCACTCCATGAAATGACCCCTGAGGTGTTGCAGCAGATTATTCAGGAGGTTCACCGGGTGCTTAAACCAGGAGGAGTGTTTACCCTGGTGGATTTGCACAAGCCAACTAATGTTTTGTTTTGGCCAGGGTTAGCGGTATTTATGTGGTTGTTTGAGACCGAGACAGCTTGGCAATTACTAGAGACTGACTTGGTCAAGGGGCTTGAGCAAGTGGGGTTTAAGGTATGCGATCGCTCTTTGCACGCAGGTGGTAGTTTACAGGTTATTCAGGTCACGAAAGGGTAAACGCCGACAGTAACCAAAAAACCTACCCGAAGGGAAGGCCAAGGGCGAACAACCTTCAACCTTCAACCTTTAACCTTCAACCTTAAACCTTCAACCTTTAACCTTCAACCTTCAACCTTCAACCTTCAACCTTAAACCTTAAACCTTCAACCTCCCCTGCACCCAACGCCAAAGGCTAACAACCAAATAACCTTCAACTATATAATCCACCTACATATTCCCCATAACCGTTGTAAGGTAGGGTGGGTCGTTTTTCCCAGGATAAGTTAGGACCGCTACTGATGAATCTTTCTGTCGCTTGTGACCATCTCGGGTGAGGCTTATTGGGGTTAACATTTGCCTCAAAGTCATATTCATAGGAATTAATAGTATTCCAGTAGGTAGCTGGCTGGTTAGCTAAAAACTCCACTTTGACTATAGATTTTGCTCCTTTAAAACCATATTTCCAGGGCACTACCATGCGAATAGGAGCACCATGTTGCTTGGGTAATAGATGACCATAAATACCAATAGCAAAAAATGCTAGTTCGTTAGCCATTTCCTCAACACGTAAACCTTCCGTATAAGGCCAAGGTAAGGAACCAAGGTGTATGCCTGGACCAATAGTAATTTTGCGGTCATAATAGGAGGTAAATCGCACAAATTTAGCCTCTGAAGTAGGTTCTACTGCTTTGATCAGCGCTTTCATCGGAAATCCGATCCAGGGTAGCACCATTGACCACGCCTCTACACAGCGGAAGCGATAGATCCGCTCTTCGATCGGAAATTTAGTTTGGAGATCATCTAGGTCATAGGTTTGGGGATTTTTGACTAATCCGGTTACCTCTACCTTCCAGTCTTTGGTTGGTAAATTTTGCGCTGCTTGCCAGATCGATTTACTGCCGCCAAATTCATAAAAATTGTTGTACTGTCCAGCGAGCTCCTCATCAGTGATCGGTCTGTCAACACTGGCAAAAGCTGGATTGGTTGCTAAGGATTTGAACTTGGGTTGATTTAGGGTTTCCCAAAGAGCTTTGTCTGAGGCAGAGGAACCTTGACAACCAAGAATTGATAGCATTCCAGTGCCTAGGCTGGCACCAACTAAATTTTTGATAAAGCGACGTCGGTTAAAATAAGCCGTTTCTGAGGTGACTTGTTGCTCTGGCAGTTCCCAGGACTTTGGTACACGAATGATGGTCATAAAGTAAGTGATATTGTTGACGGTGAGCTTTTAGCAGTCAGCCTAAACAGGCTAGTCGAGCTTATAGCTGGCAAGGGTAGCTTTTCAAGTAGTGCCTTGACTGATAGCGTGGGTTAAAACCTTAAGGTAAGCATTCAGCTATCATCCGCGTAGCGTGACCATAGGCCAAGGCCAAAGCTTACCTCTTTTATTGAAAAGCTGATAGCTGATAGCTGATAGCTTAAGTTATGCTTGTACAAAGTTATAGTTAAAATTACTACCGCTTATTTTTTTTATAAGGATGTATTCGGATGCCAGATTAATGTCAAGACTACTAAAATAAAAATAAATAAATAAAATAAGGTAAATAAAAAAACCAGGAGAAAGCTGATGATCCGTAAAACAATAGTTATAGTAGGAATCGGCTGGATAGCTGTGGGATTGGTACCTCTTGCTTATGCTCAGTCAGGAGCGCAGTCTAGTGAGCCAAGCGGTTCAGTAACCCTGTCTGGTGACACCCTCCGCCAAGTTAATGGTCGCACGGTCTCAGACGATTATGGCACCTTTTTCCCAACATCACTAGAGCTAGAGGAAACGGAAGGCTTAGGTAACAATTTACAGCCTAAGTTCAAGGTTGGCTCAAGGGACAATGTAGACATAGTTTTTGGGGATGTCATCCAGCAGGAAGAACTTAATGTGTTTCCTCAATCCTCAACTACTCGCAATACTCAAAAAGTCCAGTTGGCGGTTCCACTTAGAGAGTAAAGGTTGAGTACAAGGCAAGTTCTAACCACTGATAGCTAAAGGGTTACTCAACCTCTGGTTCACCAGTTCAGTAGCCAGGCTAATTGCAGCCTTCATGCTAGTAGCGTTAGCAATGCCAAGACCAGCAATATCAAACGCTGTGCCATGATCAGGAGAAGTGCGCACAAACGGTAAACCGATGGTAGTATTGATCGCTCGGTCAAATGCCATAAGTTTGACAGGAATTAAGCCCTGGTCATGATAAAGTGCCAAATAAGCATCATAAGCATCATCAGCGTACTGCTGATGGTTGCCGTACCAAGCCTGACCAGGTTTTACCCAAAGAGTGTCAGGAGGTACTGGTCCATCTAATTGGATAGTCGGGCGTTGCTGGCGCTCTTGCTCTAGCCAGGGAATCAACCAATCTTGTTCTTCACAACCTAGCTGACCCTGCTCACCACTATGAGGATTTAACCCAGAAATCGCGATTCGAGGTTTCTTGATGCCAAAATCCCTACCCAAGCAGGCTATCAGTAAGTCTAGTTTACTCGCCATCAATAATGGCGTTAAGATGTTTGGTACTTGACTTAAGGGAATATGTGTGGTAGCTAAAAGTGTACGTAGCACCCAACCGCTATGGGGCGATCGCGCTACGAACAGCATCCCAAATTGTTTGACACCAGAATACTGGGCTAGCACTTCAGTTTGACCAGGATAATCATGTCCTGCCGCTTTCCAGAGAGACTTGGCAATGGGTGCGGTCACAATACCATCAAACTGACCACGTTGGGTGAGTGCGATCGCATTTTCGAGATACACAAAACTAAGAGCACCACTAGCCGCATTACCAACACCTGGGGTGATTTGAGGCCGTTGTCCATAATCCAACTCAATGTCAAGGATTGATAATGTCTCTGGGGAAGCTAAAGTAGCTACATCTTCAACCCCCTGCTGACGTAGCTGGGTGTAAGCCCCATTCAAGAGGTACCGACTGCCAATCACCGTTATCTCACAATTCCTAGTGACTTGGGAGTCTGCCAATGCCTTGAGGACAACTTCTGGTCCAATGCCTGCTGGATCTCCCAAGGTCACCGCTAACCGAGGAAGCCTTGGTGGTGAGTTAAGTTTTCCTGTCAAAGACATCTTCTGATGGTTTGTTGACAAGTCTGACATCATTCCTCAACACTCCCGGATCCTAACCCCTTTGCTGAAATAGTCTTGCTCAGGATTTCCATAGGATTGCTATATTTTGGCACCCTAGTCATGATACCTTGTAACAAAAGTACATAGGAGATCATAAAACAATGGGTACAGAAATTTTCAATGCAGCATTTTTGTCCTTCACCTTGATTCTTGTGGGTTTGGGCTTAGGCTTCTTATTACTCAAAATCCAGGGAGTGTCAGAATAGTTTCTAGTGAATGGGTTATGGGGTAACGGCTGTGGGGTTTGGTCAAGAATTCTTTCACAGTTTTCTTCCAAATCCATGACTGATGCTGTCTAACGCCTCAACCCATTCTCCCACACCCCTCACCGTGGGCAAAGCCTATTGAATACCAGAAACATGAGATATCGACAAAATTTCTGATAGAATCTTATAGAAACTTAAAGATTCCTTACTAAAATTACTATAATGAACTTGTTGGTCGTCGGTGCAACTGGCACCTTAGGAAGACAGGTGGTTCGTCGTGCACTGGACGAGGATCATCAGGTACGCTGTCTTGTACGCAGTCCACGAAAAGCCTCTTTCCTAAAAGAATGGGGAGCAGAACTAGTACAAGGAGACCTCTGTGTTCCAGAAACCCTGCCAAAAGCCCTGGAAGGGATCACAGCTGTCATTGATGCGGCAACATCGAGACCAACAGATTCTCTGACCATCAGACAGGTAGACTGGGAAGGAAAAGTTGCCCTAATTCAAGCTTCTGTGGCTGCTGGTATAGAAAGATATGTCTTTTTCTCAATTCTGGGAAGTGAGAATTTTCCTCATGTCCCACTGATGGAAATAAAGCACTGTACAGAACTATTTCTGGCAGAATCAGGATTGCCACACACAATCTTGAAACCGAGTGGCTTTATGCAAGGCTTAATTGGTCAGTATGCCATCCCGATTTTGGATGGACAGGCGGTTTGGATTACAGGAGAAACCTCTCCCATCGCCTATATGAACACCCAGGATATTGCTAAGTTTGGCATTCGTGCTCTGGAAGTTCCAGAAACAGTAAATCAGACATTCCCGGTTGTGGGAACCAGAGCCTTTAGTACCTACGAAATCATTAACCTGTGTGAGCGGTTGTCCGGTAAAGATGCTAAAATAGCCCGACTCCCAATAAATTTTTTGCGGGGTATGCGGCGATTCGTGAGATTTTTTCAGTGGGGCTGGAATGTGGCAGACCGGCTTGCCTTTACTGAGGTGCTAGTGAGTGGGAAACCTCTGGATGCACCGATGGAGAAGGTATACGAGGTCTTTGGCCTAGACCCTAAGGAAACCACAACTTTGGAAGAATATCTACAGGAATACTTTAACCGGATTATGAATAAGCTCAAAGAAATCGATTACGAGAAAGCTAAAAAGAAGTCTAAGAAGAGGACTCCTTTTAAATCTAAATCCTAGATATTTCCTGGAAAATCTATAAGCGCGAGGTTTTGGGGAGCCAGTGCAGCCAAAGTGCTTCTCGACGGGGCTTACAAAGTGCAGACGCAAGCCTGAGTACGCAGCCGGTCCCCATAGCGCGACTGCATCAAGACGGTACCTGATTAAATGACAATTGTCCATGATGTTCGGTGATAATTTAATCCAAGTAGTTCAAGACGGGGACTGGTGAGTATACCAAAAGCAGGCATTATCTACAACGACCTTAAACCAATGGCTTGTAGCGTTGCTGAAGAGTTGCACAACCAATTGAGGACTGCGGGTTGGGAAGTGTGTATGGCGACAGGGGTTGGGGGAATTCTGGGTTATTCGAGTCCTCAATCACCAGTGTGTCATACACCAATGGACAAACTAGCCCCCCCTGGTTTTGATGACCAGATGGCTTTCGCAATTGTATTGGGGGGAGATGGTACAGTACTAGCGGCTTTTCGCCAAGTGGCTCCCCAAGGGATCCCTTTGCTAACGGTGAATACAGGTCACATGGGTTTCTTAACAGAGACCTATGTCAATCAGTTGCCTTCTGTCTTGGAACAGGTCATGGCAGAAGAGTATGTTATAGAAGAACGGTCGATGCTTTCTGTGCAGATCCTGCGAGATGAGAGGGTTTGGTGGGAGGCACTTTGTTTAAATGAAATGGTATTGCACCGGGAACCGTTGACGAGTATGTGCCATTTTGAGGTACAAATAGGACATCACGCACCAGTGGATATTGCAGCTGATGGTATAATTGTCTCAACACCCACTGGCTCTACTGCCTATTCTCTAAGTGCTGGAGGACCAGTATTAACTCCTGAGGTGCCGGTGTTGCAACTGTTGCCCATCTGTCCCCATTCTTTGGCATCTCGGGCATTAGTTTTTGCCGACACAGAGCAATTAACCATTTTTCCCGCTACTCCCAATTCGATGGTGATGGTAGTTGATGGCAATGGTGGTTGCTACGTAATACCAGAAGATAAAATAAAAGTTAAGCGATCGCCTTACTCCGCTCGATTTATCCGTTTGCAAGCACCGGAGTTTTTCAGGGTTTTGCGAGAAAAGTTGGGGTGGGGATTGCCACACATTGCTAAACCGACCTCTGTGGAGTTGCCTTAGGGCTATTGTTCCTGTAAGCTCCTCAGTCTAAATTAAGAATTAAACAGCCTAGCAAGGGTCAAGGGGAGTTAGGCAGAAGTGTCAAAAAAGGTGATTGCTGCCTGTTGGTTAAGAGAAACATGATTAGCTCGAATCAACTAACCATAGGGGTTTCCTGAACGTGTTGCTCGAAAGTTGTATTCATAACCTAGCACCATGACTCTCGATCTGGTAGTTTCTGGTGGTGTGTGGTGGTGTCCGATATCCATAATATTTAATCGGTGAAACGCAACTTTGGATCAGGGGGGCTTGTGCAACCTTTGCCCCGGTAAGATAGGAGTATCCACCAGCAACTGGCTATTCACGGTCGGTACTTAGGCAATCAACCCAAACTATTCTATGTCTGCTTTGAATCGCAATACTCGTCGTCGGCTCAATAAATTACAACAGACTTCCAGTGTGTGGGAGGGAGACCGCCGTCCCCTGTCAGTTATTGGTAACAATCATCAACAGCCGGATGGTGAGGGTCATAATGATTGCATTCTTTGGGTGGATGGCTCGGAAGGCATTGTCAGGGCAATGGATTTAGTATCACCAACCATGGGACCAGAAGCGATTGTTCGTGCCCTTATGCAAGCCATGGAACATCCCCAAAGCCCCGCCAGACCAGCACGACCCTCAAAGATTGTTGTTCGTAACCGAGAAATTCAGTTCTTTTTGCGAGGTGTCCTTCAAGGGTTAGACATTGGCATTGATTATGTACCCAATTTACCCTTGATTGACGAACTGTTTCGGGGATTTGAGGAAATGGCGGCTACTCGACAACCCCAGCTACCACCTAAGTATGCCGACCTACTTATAGAAAAAGCCTATGAAATTTGGCATGAAGCTGCTTGGGAAGTAGTGGCTGATCATCAGATTATCTCAATTGAATTAAATCGCTGGGATGTGGAAACCCTATACGTCTCAGTAATGGGTATGCTGGGTATGGAATACGGGGTACTACTATATCGCTCCTGGGATTCCCTGAAACGGTTCCGATCATCAGTGCTGGCAGATGACTCGTGGGAAAAGATGGAACAAGCTTTCTTAGGGCAAGATTGTTTGTTTTTAACTTTTGGGCGGTTTGGTGATGATACCGAAGATGAGGATGAAGAGGATGATATAGATTTAGCTGATTTGCCAGTATCTGAGATTGTACCTGGCTTTGGTACAGTCCATCCCTTGGAAGGAATGCGACCTTATATTTATGAAGAAGAAGCGATCGCAATTTATGTTGCCCTAGAAGCGATTCAGCGATTTGTTCACCATTACCATGAGGAATTAGATGACGAAAACTTACCCAAGATTGGTAAGCGCTACCGCATCCCGGTACCCCTAGAACCAAAATCTACTGTTAACGTTAAAGTTAACACCCATCCTGACCTGGCGGATGAGTTGTTAGAGATGGCAATTGAGTCCGAGGAAGATGATTTCGATTCAGAGTCGATGACCATACCCTTACGGGATGACCTTGTGCCAAAGGATGCTTTCCTCAAGCTGGGCATGATGTCTTGGGAAGCAATAGAATCTATTCGCTCTGGTGTCAAATCCTATCAGTCTCAGAATATAAAGGCAATCGGGGAAGGCATGCCAGTTATTTTGATTCAAACCACCCGACCAAAGGCACAAGTGTTGATAGAGCAGATCGAGACCGCTGGTGGACTCAAAGGGATTTGCTTTAATTCAGGGGAAGACCCCTTTGAGGGCACACGCTACGACCTTGGCATTATCCAAACAGAAAACAGCAGTCTTTATTTATTAGGAGAGTTTTCTGAAACCGATACCAACCATGCTGCTGCCCGCCAGCAGTGGGAGGAGGGTTGTGAAAATCAGGGATATTGTGGTTTAGTTATTGCCAGAGGTCTAGCAGGAGCATCTCGGGGTAATCCCAAGCCTCGTGACATGATGGCATTGTTTGAAGCGCGATCGCTCTCCACTACAGATTTGGGAATAGCAATCCTCAAGGCAGAACCCTCAATAACTGAGCCACCCTTCTGACCTTCTGATTGAGAGAATGATTGAGAGACTCCCCACCCAGAAGCCTGATCCGATCACGGGATAAGTAGACCAACAACACCACCATCCCCTGGGATTACTTCACCAATTTTACATGCATTTACCTGCTGTGAATTAAACGATGTTAGGGTTTCCTCAACCTGCTGTTGAGGAACAATCAGCACAAAACCAATCCCCATATTATAGGTATCAAACATTGCCTGAGGACTAACCTGACCTGTGTGAGCTAGCCACTGAAAAATTGGTGGAATCACCCAGCTGTTGGGATAAATCTGGACGGATTGTCCAGCACCCAGGCAACGAGGGAGGTTTTCTGGGATACCGCCGCCGGTAATGTGAGCCATACCGTGAATCTCGATACCAGCCCTACGAGCATCAAGTACCGGTTTCACGTAAATCTGAGTTGGTGTCAACAATTCCTCCCCTAAGCTTTTACCAGCTAACAATTCCGGAGTTATGTCCCAGGAAAGAGCGTTGTCTGGGGAATCCTGAACAATTTTCCGGATCAGACTAAAACCATTGCTGTGGACGCCCTGACTGGCCAAACCAATTGCCACATCTCCAATTTGCACTTGGGAACCGTCCAACATACGGCTCTTTTCCACAATTCCTACACAAAACCCTGCTAGGTCATACTCGGCGAGTTCGTAGAAACCAGGCATTTCTGCGGTTTCCCCTCCTAGTAAAGCACACCCAGCCAGACGACAACCTTGGGCAATACCGGCAACAACCTGAGTCAGTTGTTGTTGATTGAGCTTGCCAGTTGCTAAATAATCCAAGAAAAACAGGGGTTCCGCACCAACAGTCAAGACATCGTTGACGCACATGGCTACCAAATCAATGCCAACGGTGTCATGGCGGTTAAGGTCTTGAGCCAATTTGAGTTTAGTACCAACTCCATCAGTTCCAGATACCAACACTGGCTCAGTATATCCCACTGGCAGCTGAAAGCAACCACTAAAGCCACCCAGTCCACCTAATACTTCCGAACGGTGGGTACTTTTTACCAGGCTACGGATTTGCTTAACAAATCCTCGACCTGCTTCAATATCAACACCAGCGTCTCGATAATCCATGGGAACACACAAATGCTTTTGAGCTAGAAATGCAGGATGTATTTTACAGCGTAGCGTCGATCAAGACCTAGGGGGCAAATAGGGTCAGATCAGTAGTGTGTTGAGGAAGGCCGTGGTCAGCGCCGTGGTCAGCGCCCTTCATTACCAGAATTGCTTGCACCTAGTCTGTATTAAAGTTTACTTTAGGTCGGAAATTTGGTGAAGCTGATTCATTAGTTATTTCGCAGATCTTGATGGAATTGATAAGAATTAACTATTATTGACTTGACTTCACAAAAACTTCATAAAACCTCTAACCACTAATATAACTTAGTTTGTGGTGAATTTACAACAGTCGTTTTTGACAAGTTATTAGTAACCGCTTCATAAAATGGGGATTCCACCATCAGAAACTTCATGGTATTCTGTTTCAGGTTTTTAGTTAAATCACTAATAACCATTTGTGAGGAAATAACCATTTGTGAGGAGTTAATGGGCAAGTTGAAGTTATGTTACTGCGTTTGTTGCAGCACCATAATGCCTAAAACTGCCAATTATCTTAGACTACAGACCTATGAATCAAAAAATTTGGGGTGGCATTACCGTTTCTGTGCTAACAACAGTTCTCGGTGCAACAATATCAACTCCTGTCTCATCCGCTGAGACAGTTACTCAGACTGTGACCAGAAATTCTGATACCCAACTGGCACAAGAATTGCCATCTAGCGTAACTGCAGCAATAGAAAAACTACCAGCTCAGCCAACACCAGAGTTTCAATTTGCTGAGTTTCCAGAGCAACTGAGAACTGCTAAACCTGATGAAATCATTACCAATATTTATGCTTATCAACTGGCAGGACGTCAGGCAGCTACACTGTATGTCCGTAGTATTCCTGTTCTGACTTTCCTAGGTTCACAGGAAATCAATGCTGACCCTAGCAAAGACAGAGTTGCTACTGAGGTTGAAAAGATAGCAACTCCGTCTTCTGTTGCCCCAGGCAACGCTACGATATCGGATGCTAATGGGTCAGAAAATGACTCAATTCGGCGGGCTCAAGTGGTTGCTGCTCGGATCAATGAACTTCATCGCAACAATGTCAATGCTGAGTCAATCACTGTCCGTTGGAATGGTTCCTACAAAAGCTACAGCATCCAAGTCAATGGGGAAGAATTAGTCCAAGTTGATCAGAATACAATTCTGCCAGATACCACTAAAGACCTGGCTGAAGATGCTCTACAAGCTACTAATCGATTGCGACGGCTGATCGGTTACGCTTCCCCTCTCAAAGAAATTGCCGACTTACCGCCAGCACCAAAACCACGAAGAGTACAGAAAGTAGCTAGGAGTACCACTCGGCGAGTAAGAAGTCAGATGAGGGGTATGGCTTCTTGGTATGGTCCGGGTTTCCATGGCCGCCGCACTGCCAGTGGTGAGCGATTTAATCAATACGCCCTGACTGCTGCTCATCGTACCTTGCGGTTTGGGACTAGGGTGCGGGTGACTAACATGAGAAATGGTCGCTCCGTGATTGTGCGAATTAATGACCGTGGACCCCACAGCAGGAGTCGGCTCATTGACCTTTCCAGGGGCGCAGCCCGAGTTATTGGACTTGAAAGATCCGGCACTGCTGCTGTGCGTCTAGAGGTTTTATATTAATTTCACGGCAATGGCTAATGGCTAATGGGTAATGGCTAATAGTAATCCAATTCCCAATTACCCATTACCAAAGGTGAAAAAAAATTTGTTGCAGCTGCCAGAATAATTGGATTGGTCAGGTCTGGCACTGGGCCTGTGCGTATAGAGATTCTTTATTGAATTGATTAGTGATTAGTCATTAGACATCTCCAGGAATTGCCAAGGAATTCCTGGAGATGCCTATTTCTATAGGACTATGTTGCTAACATCGATAAGAATCTAAACTCTAGAGTCTAATGCACCTGTTTACAACAACTGCTGGATTACACTGCTACTTAGAACGTCAAGGTCCTGGCAAGGAAGTGGGTCTGGTAACCACTATGGGAGCCTTGCACAAGGGTCACTTAAGCTTAATTGAGCGGGCAAGACGAGAAAATTCCCTGGTCATTGTCAGCATTTTTGTGAATCCTCTTCAGTTTGCACCGACAGAGGATTTTCAGGAGTACCCCCGTGGATTGGCTCAGGATCAAGAACTTTGCCAACAGATTGGAGTTGATGCAATTTTTGCTCCCACTGTGGATCAGTTGTATGGTGACAATCCAATGCCCACTGCGGACAAGGGTGATGAATTGACTCAAGTGATTCCACCCAAAGCCATGACCTCTGTCCTATGTGCTGTCTCTCGTCCTGGTTTTTTTCGGGGTGTGGCAACTGTCGTAGTCAAGCTGTTGAATCTGGTACGACCAAACAGAGCCTATTTTGGTCAAAAGGATGCCCAACAGTTGGCAATCATCCAGCGTATGGTGGCAGATTTAAAGTTACCAGTGACCATTGTTCCTTGTCCGATTGTGCGGGAAAAGTCGGGACTCGCGTGTAGTTCTCGCAATCAATACCTGACACCAGAGCAAAAAGCCCAAGCATCATTACTATATAAAGGGTTGCGTAGTGCTCAGAAAGCGTTTCAAGGTGGATTATGCGATCGCATCAATCTGATTGAGAGGGTTAGGTCAGAATTAGCTGGAACCCAGGATATCCAGGTGGAGTATGTGGAATTAGTAGATCCTGTTACTCTAACCCCCCTCGAACAGGTTGAAGAGCAAGGATTATTAGCGATCGCAGTTCACTTAGGTACAACTCGTTTAATTGACAATATACTCCTGTCCCACCGTAAACCGATTGTGGCCATTGATGGTCCGGCTGGAGCTGGAAAATCTACCGTTAGCCGTTTGGTAGCCAAAGAGTTAGGATTGATGTATCTTGATACTGGTGCCATGTACCGGGCTGTGACATGGCGGGTGCTCAAAGCCGGTATTGACTTGGAGGATGAGCCTGCGATCGCAGAATTAGTCAGTAAGTGTACAATTAATCTGAGTAATAATCAACCAGGAGAGTCTGGGATTCAGGTGTGGGTTGATGGAGAAGAAGTTACCCAGGTCATTCGCTCACAGTCCTTTACTGCCAAAGTGTCTACAGTGGCTGCTTTGAGTTCAGTACGCCGTGAGTTACTCAAACAACAACAACGCTGGGGTCGTCAAGGAGGAGTAGTGGCTGAAGGTCGTGACATTGGCACCCATGTCTTTCCCAATGCAGAAGTCAAACTATTCTTAACAGCTTCTGTCCAAGAAAGGGCCCGCCGCCGTCAGCAAGACCTGAAAAACCAAGGGCAAGAGGTGAGCTTAGAACAGCTGGAGCAGGAGATTCAACAGCGCGACCTGAAGGACAGCACCCGTGCTGTAGCCCCCTTGCGCAAGGCAGCTGATGCTATTGAAGTACAAACCGATGGTATGAGTATTGCAGAAGTTACCGATTGTCTTGTTAATATCTACTATCAGCAATTGTGACCAGATAGCTGACCGCTAATGTTAAACAGACAATTAAACAGACAATTAGGCAACAGCTAGCCACCACTCTATAAGATGATGGTTAGTTACAGATGATAATTTACTTTCCTGGTATTTTTGCAGGAGCAAAGGAGACCAATTTTGGCAAAACGTGAGGGCTTATTCTGGTCGCGCAGTACATGGATTATAATTGCTGCTATTCTAAGTTGTATGGCTGGCTACACCTTGAAAACAAGTCGATGGGCTAACCAAAATATTGCTGCACTAATCACTAGGCAAATGCCACAGCAGCAAACTGACTCAAAGAAGGTTGAAACGTTAACTAAGCCGCCAGATCAAGGTTTGCAGCAAGGTATTGCTAAATGGGCAGAGCAAGAGAGAGGCAAGCAGATTAACTATGTTCCTCCGCAATTTCGGGGAAAATATATCGAGGACGTTGAGCTTAAAACTCCACAGAAAGTCATTGCCTTGACCTTTGACGATGGTCCTTGGCCGAAGATGACTAACGATGTGCTACACATCCTTAAAAAATATGATGTTAAGGCAACTTTCTTCGTGGTAGGGAGAAATGTTTATCTATATCCAGAAGAGCTTAAGAAAATTGTGGACCATGGTCATGCCCTTGGCAACCATAGTTGGAACCATAGTTATTACTATCATAATCCCTTAGCAGCTGCTAAGGAAATTGATAACACCACAGCACGGATTTACAAAACTATTAACGTTAAGACCTCTTTGTTTAGACCCCCTGGGGGGATAATGAACAATGGCTTAGTGGCTTACGCCCGAAAAAAAAATTACGTGATTGTAAAATGGTCAGCTGACTCAGAGGATTACTCGGTAAACCAACGTCGGTTGACCTATAATGTTCTCCGCAGAGCGAAACCGGGAGGAATTGTGCTACTCCACGATGGTGGCGGCAATCGTGCCAAGACGATACGAGCTTTACCGGTAATTATTACTGAATTGAGAAAGCAAGGTTACCAGTTTGTGACTGTACCGGAATTGTTGGATATGGCACGAAAAGAGTTGGAGATAGCACAAAAAGAACAGAAGTGACATGTAATTACTTATCAACGGTTAACCGTTAGCTTTTGACAGTCAAGGGTCAACTTTAAACCCGTAAATACGTAATCAGTTATAATCAACTTGAGCTTAACCTAACCTTGGAGGCTTTGATTGTTGACCTTGGTATCTTTTATTCTTAATTTTACCGCCAAAATGGCGACATAGCTTTCTGAAACTTAGTTATCCTATTCGATAAGTTATCTACCCAAATTAACCTAGCAAACCGAGATTGAAATCTTCAACCAAAACAATACTGTTAACTGTTAAGAAGTTAACGGTTAACTGTTCAGGACTTACCCAAAGTTCATGACTTACCCAAAACTCGGCACCAAACGCGCTTATGTAGTTATGGTGTATTTATCTAGTAGTTGGCTTTAATAACGGCAGGAAGCAGGTCAATTTTGTAAGAACACTTGAACTACAAACGCTTGAATTACAGTGTTTTTGGGGCGTCAGTAGCAGTTATGAGCTATTTTAGTACATTGTTCTGCAAATTTGACATGCTCCCCTCCCAACCTAACTTAAGTAAGCGAGAATGCCACCGCTATCGCTAAAATCATCCTCACGCTTCCTCTCATAGTCCAGAAGCCCTCTCAAACACCTTTCAGGTATACTCCGATTACCAACCTTTTTGATACTTTGCCCTACAAATAACACCTGCTAAATCAAGCGGATTTGGTATGACTATCGACTACTAGCAAAATACTTGCTGCACTGCTTTAACTATTCTGTTAATATCGGTCATATCCAATTCTGGATAGACTGGTAAAGATAATAACTTTTCCACGATTTGCTTTGCTATTGTTAATCGTCCTACCCGATGAGGTAAACCATTTTGATAAACAGGTTGATCTGGAATCAATTTCGGATATATTCTCATAGTTTCGATGCCAACAGAAATTAAGTGGTCTTCTAATTTCTGTCTTGTCTGGACTGAATCCTTTATAACAGTGTATAGATAATAAACATGAGTCCGATAAATTCATCAGTGATGAATCTAATCACATTGGCTATTCTGCTTACTGTATTGAAGAGTATATTAAGCAAGGTCATCGTGATTGGGTAAGGGAGATGATGATTCGTCGTCAAGGGTCTGTGAATGAATTTTGCCTCGAAAAGATTGACCTAGAACAGGTTACAGGTTGAACGCGATGGACGCGCGTCCCGCAATCGAGCGATCGGCGTTCGCGCAGCGTGGCCAAAGGCCTAAGCCGCGCCAAAGGCGATCGCGTGGCCTTTTGGCCAAGGTTATTCACAGTTGAATCTTGACAGATTGAAGGTTAAAGGTGATCAAACCAACCTTCAACCTTCTAACCTGCAACTGGTAACCCAAGCCAACCTGGAACCTTTAAGCTTTAACTGCTTTAGGCTACTGTAGAAGAAACTAACTCCCGTTCCTCTACCACATCAGGATTGGCTTGAGGAGTATCCGCCTCAGAAGGGGGTACCACTTGCCAGAATTTGGGCAGATATTCAGACCAGTTGTCGAGAATCATCTGGGCTTTCGGGCTACCAGTCCGAGTGGCATGGTCTTTAATTAAGCCTTTCAACTGTTGCTCTCCAGCGGCTGAAATTACCCGTTGAATCTTGACATCCTGGTTCACTTTGGCCGGAAAACTATCCTCTTCATCTAGGAAGTAGGCTAAACCACCAGTCATACCAGCACCGACATTGCGTCCCACTTTTCCTAAGACTACAATTACACCACCGGTCATGTATTCACAGCAGTGATCACCAGCTGCCTCAATCACAGCATACCCCTTGGAGTTGCGCACACCAAACCGCTCACCAGCACCGCCATGGGCAAATAATGTTCCGCCAGTGGCACCGTAGAGGCAGGTGTTACCTACAATCACATTGTTAGCTGGGTCGTAGGTGGCATCAGCTGGTGGTTTGATAATAATTTCACCACCATGCATCCCTTTGCCTACATAGTCATTCGCTTCACCAGTTAAAATCAAGGTCATACTAGGCAGGTTAAAGGCACCAAAGCTTTGACCCGCAGCCCCCTTGAAGTTGAGAGTAATGTGTCCATCGAAACCACTGTTACCATACTGCTTGGCAATTACCCCAGCAATTCGAGCCCCTACAGTACGGTCAGTGTTTACAATCTCAACATCTTTAGTCACAGACCCATGGTTTTGAATCGCATTCGTCAGGTCAGCGTCAGCCAGCAGTTGATCATCTAGGACTGGTCCATTGCTGTGGACATCGTTATGGTTGAGCCAACTGCGGTCTGTGCGAGTATCAGGCAGCTGAGTCAGACAATCTAGATTCAACATAGATGTCTTAGTCAACTCAAGGCCCTCCCGAACTTTGAGTAGATCAGCCCGACCAATGATATCCTTTAAGGAACGGTAACCTAGTTTGGCAAGAAGCGATCGCACTTCCTCAGCCACAAAGTAGAAGAAGTTGACCACGTGGCCTGGAATCCCGGTAAAGCGCTGGCGCAGGCGTTCTTGCTGAGTAGCAACCCCTACGGGACATTGATTGGTATGGCAAATCCGTGCCATAATGCAGCCTTCAGCAATCATCGATACCGAACCGAAACCGTACTCTTGTCCTCCCATCAAGGCAGCCATCAGTACGTCCCAACCAGTTTTTAAGCCACCATCTACCCGCAGCAAAACGCGATCGCGTAGTTGGTTTTCCATCAAGATCCGATGTACTTCAGTTACTCCCAGTTCCCAAGGCGCTCCAGCGTGCTTAATTGAACTCAGGGGAGATGCTCCAGTACCCCCATCATGACCAGAAATTTGGATTACATCCGCATTAGCTTTAGCTACCCCAGCCGCAACAGTTCCAATCCCAATTTCTGCCACCAACTTCACAGATACCTTAGCTTGAGGGTTAATCTGATGCAAATCAAAAATCAGCTGCGCTAGGTCTTCAATGGAATAGATATCATGATGGGGTGGTGGGGAAATTAGGGTTACTCCTGGCTTGGAACGCCGCAGCTTAGCAATGTAGGGACTAACCTTCTTACCTGGTAACTGACCCCCTTCCCCTGGCTTAGCACCTTGAGCAATCTTAATTTCTAACTGCTTCCCACTCATCAGGTACTCTGGTGTTACTCCAAAGCGACCAGATGCTACTTGTTTAACCGCAGAGGAAGCAACATCCCCATTACGTAATCCCTTTAAGTGAGGTAGAGTCTGAGAATGACCAGTCTGATCCACATCATTCAGAATGCTGAAGCGCACTGGGTCTTCTCCCCCTTCTCCACTGTTGGATTTACCGCCAATCCGGTTCATAGCAATAGCTAGAGTTTCGTGAGCTTCTCGGGATAGAGAGCCTAGGGACATTGCTCCGGTACAGAAGCGCTTGACAATTTCCTCAACAGGTTCTACTTCCTCAATCGGAATAGTAGGTTGGTCGCTGTTGAAGTCCAACAAATCTCGTAGTGCAGTTGCTGGACGCTCTTCCAACAGTTTCCGATACACATCGTAGTGGTCGTAAGCTTCTTTGTTAGCGTCAAGGCTTGAAGGTTTAACCTGCAACTTGCTAACTTCCAACTCTTTGTGATTTTTACCGTTACCATTCTTAGAGGATTGGTCACGGACGAAAGAGGAAACCGCCTTGTGTAGGGCTTTAGCCATTTCAGGGCTGTTCATGTGATACTCGCCCCGAGGACGGTAATTGATAAAGCCAAAGTTTTCCAGTTTCTTAGCTGTCAGGGGGAAAGCCCGCTTGTGAAACTCCATCACTTCCTGAGCTAAATCAGCAATACTCAAACCTCCCAGCCGAGATGTAGTTCCCTTAAAGGCTAGTGCCAATAAATCCCCACCAATGCCAATTGCTTCAAAAATCTGAGCGCCATGGTAAGACGATAATAGGGAAATTCCCATCTTAGATAGGATTTTCAATAAACCTGCTTGTACCGCCTTGCGATAATTTTTCTGAGCTTGGTCTATAGTCAGGCTTTCCAGTTTCCCCTGGCCCATCAATTTCTGAGTCTTAGGATTAGCCCACCAATTCCGTACCGATTCCCAAGCCAAATAAGGACAAACTGCTGATGCACCATAACCAATTAAGCAAGCATAGTGATGAGTACTCCAGCATTGAGCCGTTTCCACAATAATAGATGCCTTCATCCTTAATCCTTGAGAGATCAGGTGGTGGTGAACCGCACCTATAGCCAACATCGGTGGAATATAGGAGTAGTTTTCAGAAAGCCCTCCAGCAGTTTTATCACTCAAAATCAGAATCGTTTTACCAGCCCTTACCGACTCAGCCGCTTGGTCACACAGACGATTCACAGCTACGTCTAGCCCCCCTGGACCAGTAGCAATTTCAAATAGAGTAGACAGTTCAGCTGTTTCAAACCCTGACCCTTTCACCGCTGCCAACTCCGCCTCATTGAGGACTGGGGTTTCCAGCTTTAACAACTGGGCGTACTCCGGCTTAGCTTCTAATATATTCCCTCGCTCACCCAGCTCTATACTCAACGACATCACCAAACTTTCCCGTAGAGGGTCAATCGGTGGGTTAGTGACCTGGGCAAACCGTTGTTTGAAATAGTCATAGAGAAGCCGAGGCTTATTGGAGAGTACCGCCAAGGGAATATCATCTCCCATACAGAAAGTAGGTTCTTTCCCCTGGGTGCTCATCGGCTGGATGATCATCTCCACATCCTCAGCAGTGTAGCCAAAAGCGGTCTGCTGACGCAGTAACTCAGCCGCCTCTTGTTCAGGAGCCTCAGTAAAGGGTTGGGGTTCCAATTTTACACGGTACTGCTTGAGCCATTGACCATAGGGTTGCTGAGCTGCCACCCGTTGCTTGATGTCCCAGTTTTTTAGAATTTCGTTGCTTTGCAGGTCAACAGCAATCATTTGCCCTGGTCCGAGTCTGCCCTTTTCCACAATCTCGGATTCTGGCAACTCCACTACCCCCACTTCTGATGCCACCACCACATAGCCATCCCGGGTAATGCTATAACGAGCCGGTCGTAATCCATTTCGGTCTAGGCTGGCTCCCACTGTTTTCCCATCACTGAATACTAATAGCGCTGGACCATCCCAAGCTTCCTGAATTCCACTGTAGTATTCATAAAAATCAACAATTTCCGGATAGTTATCCAAATCCGGCTGATTTTGGTAAGCCTCCGGCACCATGATCATTAATCCGGTCAGAGGACTGCGTCCAGATTGCACCAGTAATTCGAATACATTATCTAGGATGGCTGAGTCACTGTTTTCTGGATTGATAATAGGCTTGATCTCATCTAAGGAGTTATTTGGTTTGAGGTTAGTGTCGGTTGCAGGTTCAAGGTTATTTGCCTTCAACCCTTTTTCCCAAACCGGATGAGCCAAGTCAGCCTCCCGGGCTATCATCCAGTTGACATTGCCCAACAGAGTGTTAATCTCACCATTATGTCCCAACAAGCGCATCGGTTGAGCGAGGGGCCACTTGGGCATAGTATTGGTGCTAAAGCGTCGATGATAGACAGCAAAACCACTTTGGTAATCAGGATTTTTTAAGTCTAAATAAAACTCTCCAAGTATCGCTGAGCGCACCATGCCTTTGTAGACAATCGTGCGACTGGAAAAAGAGCAAAAATACCAATCTTCAGGCACTCGGATGGTACTCTGAGATTTTAGTGCCTTAGCAATGCGACAGCGAGTTTTAAACAGCAAACGCTCCAGTTCATCTCCTATCTCCCCTTCAGAAGCTACGATCAACTGTTCCATATGGGGTTGATTAGCTTTCGCTTGGATACCCAGGATCTCTGAGCGTACTGGTACCACACGCCAGCCTAAAACCTTTAAGCCTTCTTGAGCAAGGACTTCCTCAACAATTGACTTACCTTGGCTAACCAAGCTCTTATCCTGAGGCAAGAATACCATCCCAACTCCCAACTGTTCCGTAGGAGGCTGGTCAATTCCTTGTTCGGTGAACCATTTTTGCAACAGTTTCCAGGGAATAGCAGTCAATAAGCCTGCACCATCCCCTGAATCTTGGTCAGCACTACACCCCCCCCGGTGTTCTAGACAACCCAGTGCCACTAGAGCTTGTTCAATCAATTTATGGGTAGCTATACCCTGGCCAGACGCAATAAAGCCAACCCCACAGGCATCTCGTTCCTCCACCAACCAACGTTGACCTGGATAGGGTATCCTTGTGTGATACTGTTGTAGATCTTCCTGGTTTTTCTGGTTATCGATATTATTCATCCAATTATTCACGGTGTTTAGTGATGCTTTCATTACAGATTGAGGACTATTAACCTAGTAGCAGTGACCTATACACTGCTACTAGGCTGGAAAAATCAACAATGATTTACCATCAATGGTGAGCCAGAAGTTGGTTGGGTCTAATCCCGATTCCCTGGGTGAAACAATCTATCAAGCTTTTTTCCCTTAGAAACTCCTATCCTGAGTATCCAATGAAATCTGGTCAGCTGCTGACAAAAAAGCTACATCCTCCGACACAGACCAAGGGATGCAGTTAACCATTACAGGTTTTACCAGTAGCAACACGCAAGCGTGCTTCAACCATGCCATGCAACTAACCACCTAGCTGATGACCAAAGTTAGCAGGGTTCCATGACGCTGGCATAAATCCTAGAAACTTACATATATAGGTGGATAGTCATGATATAAGAAATAGGTTAGCGATAGCAATACCTAATTTCTCCATAAACCTACTGAAAATTTTACTCCGGAAGAAATTCGTGGATTTACCGTAGCAGTCTTCCAGACCATTGAGCGAAACTCAAAATAGCTTTCTTAACGACTCTTTTACAGTGACAGGACTTGATGTTGTCACAGTAGCCTTCATCACAGTCTTAGTTTAGACCAGGTGGCATCTCCTCTCTAAATGCCTAGGTATTAGGCTCATGGTCTTAGGTCTTACAAAAGGGGGAGTTGAGGGCCTCCGTGCTTGACCCGGAGTGCTTCATAACTTTTTTAGAACCCACTTAGCCTCAATGCCTAGAGCCTCAATGCCTAGAGCCTAGGTTAAGAGTATGTGAAATTAAACCTTCTCTATAGTTTTTGCTGACTGATTTAGGCTATGAAAGGATAGCTTTGAGCTAAATCAGTCCTTTCAGGAAACAGGCTACTACCAGCAATCAATGCTCAATGGAACCCTTTGATGGCGACTAGAGTAACACCAAAGACCGGAATTGATACTACAAAAGTGTGGACTAAGATCTCCAAGCTAGCCATTACCCTCTTGCTCCTAATTCTATTCCCAGCATCCGTAGCTACGGCAAATAGGCGAGTTGGAGCAATTGAACCCTTAATCTTAAATAGCTTTAAAGAGTTACTTAACCAGTTGCCCCCAGCAGATGAAGAGACCCCTGTCCTCGTTCAAAGTTTATCCCAAACCACCCAGGAGAACATCCTAGTTTTAAAGGGCAAGAAACTATTGGAAGAGCTACCACCCATGCCTGATAACACCTTAGAGGTAGAATTTTTCTCTGTCCCCCCCCAGGTGATCCGACAAGGGTTTCAAGTGTATTTAAATGGTCAGCGGATCAACTTACCTTGGCAGCAGTGGCTGGTGGGAACCTCAGTGCGCACTGGCATCAGTGATGTAGGAGCGATGCAAACTTTGGGGATAGAAATGCTCAATAGTAAAGATTTTACCCAGCAACCGATTCGGTGGTTTTCTAAACCCCGGAGTACATCAGTAGTCTTCCCCAGCCAAGTTAGTGGTGCTTATCGATATCTAGATATTACCGATTTTGCCAAAACAGCAGGTTGGCAGTTACAAGTTCACGGGGATAAGCTGTATATCTCTTCCATGCCAGCCAGGGTGAAGGCTATTCGCCAGGGACGTCAGCCTTGGGGTAATCGTATTGTTCTTGATTTAGACCGCCCAACCTTCTGGCAAGTCAATGACCGACGCACTGAAGGTGTGATTACAGTAGCTGCCTCAGCGGACCTGTCACTAGTCAAGGGTTTTAATGCTCTAGAGGCTACCAAGATCCAAGGGCCTGAAGATGTAGCTCCCATTTCCGTGGGTGCTCCTATGGATAAACCGGTTATCCGCTTAGAAAGCCATCAGAACCAAACTAGGCTCAGGGTGGATTTCCCCAAAGGTAAACGTCTGCGAGTTTTCACCTTGCCTAACCCTTTTCGATTGGTGATTGATTTGCGACCCGATGCCATGGTAAAGAAAAATATTCTCTGGGCACCCGGCATCCAGTGGCGTCAGCAGTTGATTAGTCTCAAAGATACTAGCTTCCCAGTGGTGTGGCTGGAGGTTGACCCCAAATCTCACCGGTTACGCCTCAGACCCATTGGCAGTAATGCTACGACCCAAGTGGGAACAGCCCCACTAATTAAAGCTGCTCAGTGGTGGCAAGCATCTGCTGCAATTAATGCTGGCTTTTTCAACCGTAACAACCAATTGCCCTTAGGAGCAATTCGCCGTGATAGTCGGTGGTTATCTGGTCCAATTTTGAATCGGGGAGCGATCGCTTGGAATGATCGCGGTCACTTTAAACTGGGACGACTCAGC
Source organism: Moorena sp. SIO4A1 (assembly GCF_010672065.1). Lineage (NCBI taxonomy): Bacteria > Bacillati > Cyanobacteriota > Cyanophyceae > Coleofasciculales > Coleofasciculaceae > Moorena > Moorena sp. SIO4A1. Next base: position 25,953 of record NZ_JAAHHX010000060.1, read on the forward strand.
CTCACCGAAACCTTAGTTACCTCAAACCGGAAACGTTTGCCAGTACTATTCGTCAACAGTGGTTATGTCAAAGCTGGCATTGCCCGCTACACTCCCGCCTTCGGACCAACCTACACTCCCTTAATTGATCATGAAATCATTGTAGTTGTCCAGAACAACTCGGTCACCCATCTGTTGCCTGGAGGACTTGCCGGTCAGCAAGCCTTTCCTATCCCCCCCAATGGCTATCTAGTTACCCTTAGAGCCAACAGCACAGCCGTTCATGATCTTAGTATCGGTACCCAAGTGCGAATTGAGGGGAGTACGTTTCCTGCTGACTTCAATGGCTACCCCCATATTCTCGGTGGTGGACCACTGCTACTACAAGATCGAAAAATTGTTTTGGATGGCAAATCGGAACAATTTAGTGATGCCTTTATTCAGCAGTCTGCTCCACGCAGTGCTATCGGAACCACTGCTAATGGCACATTGATTATTGCTGCTTTTCAGTATAGTCATACTGGAGACGGCCCAACCTTAAGGGAAACAGCTCAGTTGATGCAGAAATTGGGAGCCATTAATGCCCTCAATCTTGACGGGGGTAGCTCAACTGGACTTTATCTAGGTGGTCAACTCCTAGATCGGTCTCCCTATACAGCAGCACCAGTTAACAACGGTCTGGGCATCTTTTTTACACCTGTTCCCTGATAGTTTAAGAAGTATTAAGTATTAAGTATTAACTATGAAGGAAGTATGAAGTGTTCAGATTTATTAAGATTTTTGTAAATCACGAATCCCTTAACTATAGGTTTATTCAGCTGATAATTAGGTAAACATAACTATATAAGAGTGTAAAGACTTTATATAAATTCAGGTAATCCACTAATTTGGCCTGAAAAATTTAGTTATAGTTTGCTAGATTTTTCGATAGTCAATTACCCTTGATTTTGTCTAACCTAGAATTAGTAAGCAATTAGTAAACTTTCCCAAAATCACTTAGCTAGACGTTTTCAGGAACAAAACCATGGTTCAGTCAAAAGAAATTTCTCAAGTTTCGGCCATTACCCTACAGTCATCCCGAGTAGCTGAAGGCGTTGCCGCTACCGAACTACGACCTTGGGGGTCTTTCACTGTCTTAGAAGAAGGACGGGGATACAAAATCAAGCGCATTGAAGTCAAGCCGGGTCATCGCTTAAGTTTGCAGATGCACTACCATAGGAGCGAACACTGGATTGTTGTCAGTGGTACAGCTAAAGTTATTTGTGGCGATAAAGAAGAAATTATTCATCAAAATCAATCAACCTATGTTCCCCAAGGCTATGCTCATCGCCTAGAGAATCCTGGTGTTATTCCCCTCGTTTTAATTGAAGTCCAGAATGGAGAATACCTCGGAGAAGATGACATTATTCGCTTTGAAGATGACTATGCTCGCAGCAAACCAGAAGACAAATAGATTAAGTCATTAGTTGTAAGTATTTGTAAGCAATCAGCTATCAGCAATCAGCTTTAATCTTTTGAATAAAAGAGGTAAGCATTCGTTTAATCTTGACGGCTGACAGCTGACAATTCTTTAGTTAGTAGTCATTAGTCATTAGTTAGAAGTTTTTAGTAGGTCAAAAAAAGCCTATTGGCAGTGACCAATTACTAATGACTAATGATTAATGACTATTCCTTTTTGAGGTAACATTAGCTGGTGCTAGTTGTTGCGTATAGTTAGTATCGTTAATGATTAAACTGAGTAAAGCTGCTGCGAGTGAGATTAGACGTGTACAGTCCAAGCGTCAAAACCCAGACGCCAAATTGCGTCTAGGTGTCCGCCAGGGTGGGTGTGCTGATTTTTACTACACTATTGACTTTGAGCAAGTGATAAATTCTGAGGATCAGGTCTATGACTGTGATGGCATCAGTGTCATCGTAGACCCGGAAAGCCTAAAAACTATCAATGGCTTAACTCTAGATTACTCAGAAGACCTGATGGGAGGAGGGTTTCGCTTCCATAACCCTAAAGCTTCAGAAAGCTGCGGCTGCGGTAATTCCTTTCGTGTAGACCCATCAAAGGATTCAGATTGACACCAGAGTGTTAAATGCGATATAATTACCTTTGGTTTGTTTGTAGTTGATTAAGTTCAATCAACCAATGTTTATTAAGCCGTAACTCATGCCCACCATTCAGCAGCTCATTAGTAGCGAGCGCTTCAAAGCTAAGAAGAAAACTAAGTCCCCAGCGCTGAAACAATGTCCCCAGCGCCGTGGTGTTTGTACTAGGGTGTTCACAACTACACCCAAAAAACCCAACTCAGCCTTGCGAAAGGTGGCAAGGGTTCGTCTGACTTCAGGATTTGAAGTAACAGCCTATATTCCTGGTATTGGTCATAACCTACAAGAACACTCCGTCGTTATGATCAGAGGTGGTCGTGTTAAGGACTTACCTGGAGTGCGATATCACATTATTCGGGGTACCCTTGATACGGCAGGAGTTAAGGATCGGCGTCAAGGTCGTTCTAAGTATGGGACAAAGCGCCCTAAGTAAACTCACGAGAATTGACTCCTCTAAAGTAAGAGACTTTCAGCAATAGAGTTGCTGTGTTCTCACCCACGCCCATCTAAACCCCAAGGGGACTCCCGTTATAGCCGACCGACTTAGCGGAAGACGGGGCGTATAAAGTGCTCCCGCAGGTGACCCACACAGCCCCTTGGGAATTGGAGACTAGAACTGTTGCGCTTCCTTGATAATTTGAGCATTATTAATAATTAATGCCCTCGAAAGAGTAGCGGTTTGTGCGCAAGCTGAAAAGCCTCTGAATCAAGCATAAACCAAAAATCTAAAAAGTAAGCCCAATAATTTTATTGGAGGGTTTAGAGGCTGTTTGGCTCAGCCATTAAGAGTGTAAAATTCTTAAGAATCCCAGCGACCTAGGAGCCGCTACGCGAACGCTATAATCTACGGGCTTTGCCCGACGCGGGGCGCGTTCGATTTAGCGACGGGAGTGTCAAAAGCTAACTGTATCACCAGGGTTAATCACACCAGGGTTAATCACACTAGGATTAATCACAGGAGTGTAGTTGATTGCCTTGGTTAATTTTTAATAGTAAACTGTATTTTTGATTTTTTCTTAAGCTTACTTATGTCTCGTCGCTCAGTTGTTAAAAAGCGTCCTGTCCCCCCTGACCCAGTCTATAACAGTCGCCTGATTTGTATGTTGGGGTGTAGACTCATGCGTCATGGCAAGAAATCCCTTGCCTACCGAATTATCTATGACGCAATGAAAATCATTGAAGAAAGAACTGGAGCTGATCCCATAGAAACCTTTGAAAAAGCTGTGCGTAACTTGACCCCTCTAGTAGAAGTCAAGGCTCGCCGGGTTGGTGGGGCAACCTATCAGGTTCCTATGGAAGTAAAGGCTGAGCGAGGGACTACTCTAGCCCTACGCTGGCTGATTAAATTCTCCAGAAGTCGCTCCGGTCGGAGCATGGCTAGCAAATTGGCTAATGAGCTGATGGATGCTGCCAATGAAACCGGAAATGCTATTCGCAAGCGTGAAGAAACCCATAGAATGGCAGAGGCAAATAAAGCTTTTGCCCACTATCGGTACTAATTATCCTAAAAAGCCTAGAACAAGAACCTGGTAGCTATAGGATAATGTCCACAAATGCCTAAAAAAACTTAAAAAAAGTATAAAATTGTAAATAGATAGCTACCTGGTGAGGAAATGGTGGCACCAGACAAAGGAGGTAACCGTGGCACGCACCATCCCGCTTGATAAAACACGCAATATCGGCATTGCAGCTCATATTGATGCGGGCAAAACAACAACAACTGAACGAATCCTGTTTTATTCCGGAATTGTTCACAAAATTGGTGAAGTCCATGAAGGTACAGCTGTAACTGATTGGATGGACCAAGAGCGGGAGCGGGGAATCACGATCACTGCTGCTGCAATTAGCACCAACTGGCGAGAGCATCGGATTAATATTATCGATACTCCCGGTCACGTTGACTTCACCATTGAAGTGGAGCGCTCCATGCGGGTATTGGATGGTGTGATTGCTGTGTTTTGCTCTGTAGGTGGTGTCCAGCCTCAGTCTGAAACCGTCTGGCGGCAAGCAGACCGCTATCAGGTACCTCGAATTGCGTTTGTTAATAAAATGGACCGGACAGGAGCAAACTTCTTCAAGGTCTACGAGCAAGTTCGTGACCGATTGCGCTCCAATGCTGTTCCCATCCAAATCCCGATTGGTAGTGAAAGCGAATTTAGAGGCATTGTTGACTTGGTGCGGATGCGAGCCAAGATATACACCAATGACCTGGGAACTGACATCGAAGATACAGAAATTCCTGAAGAGGTCAAAGAGCAAGCCGAAGAATACCGTGCCAAACTAGTGGAATCGGTGGCAGAAACTGATGAGGCGTTAATTGAGAAGTACCTTGAAGGAGAGGAAATCACGGCAGAGGAAATTCGTGAAGCCCTGCGCAAAGGAACCATTGAGGGCAGAATCGTTCCTATGTTGTGTGGCTCTGCATTCAAGAACAAAGGGGTTCAGCTGCTATTGGATGCGGTTATTGATTACCTACCAGCTCCGATTGATGTTCCGCCAATTCAAGGTACTATGCCTAAGGGTGAAACCGTCGAGCGGGTGGCTGATGACGAAGCTCCTATGTCAGCTCTGGCATTCAAGATTATGGCAGACCCCTATGGTCGCCTAACTTTCCTGCGGGTGTACTCTGGGGTACTCAAGAAGGGGAGCTATATCCTCAACTCCACTAAGGATAAGAAGGAACGGATATCTCGCTTAATTGTCTTGAAAGCTGATGACCGCATTGAAGTAGAGGAGTTGCGGGCTGGAGACTTGGGCGCTGCCGTTGGCTTAAAACATACTATCACTGGGGATACTATTTGTGACGAAGAGTCTCCCATTATTTTGGAATCCCTCTTTATTCCAGAACCAGTGATATCGGTGGCAGTAGAGCCAAAAACCAAGCAGGATATGGAGAAGCTATCCAAAGCCCTCCAAGCCCTATCTGAAGAAGACCCTACCTTCCGGGTCAGCATTGACCCAGAAACTAACCAAACCGTGATTGCGGGCATGGGTGAGCTGCACTTGGAAATCCTGGTAGACCGGATGCTGCGAGAGTTTAAGGTAGAAGCGAATGTGGGCGCTCCCCAGGTAGCCTATCGAGAGACGATTCGTAAATCAGTCCAAGCGGAAGGCAAATTTATCCGTCAAAGTGGCGGTAAAGGTCAGTACGGTCACGTTATTGTTGAATTGGAACCAGGAGATACTGGTAGTGGTTTTGAATTCGTCTCCAAGATCGTAGGTGGTTCTGTACCGAGAGAGTACATCTCTCCTGCTGAACAAGGGATGAAGGAAGCCTGTGAATCGGGAATTCTAGCAGGGTATCCAGTGATCGACGTCAAAGTTACCCTAGTAGATGGGTCTTATCACGACGTAGACTCTTCAGAAATGGCATTTAAGATTGCTGGTTCTATGGCCATGCGGAATGCTGTGATGAAGGCTGCCCCAGTACTCCTAGAGCCTATGATGAAAGTTGAGGTGGAAGTGCCGGAAGACTTCCTTGGGGATGTCATGGGTGACCTCAACTCCCGCCGTGGCCAGATTGAAGGTATGGGTTCTGAAGACGGCATTGCCAAAGTAACTGCTAAAGTTCCATTAGCAGAGATGTTTGGTTATGCTACGGATATCCGGTCTAAGACCCAAGGTCGGGGTATTTTCTCTATGGAGTTTAAAACCTATGATGAAGTACCTCGCAATGTGGCAGAAGCCATCATTGCTAAGAATCAAGGGAACGCATAACAAAAAAAAGGAACATGTAATTCATGGCACGCGAAAAGTTTGAAAGGAATAAACCCCACGTCAACATTGGCACGATTGGTCACGTAGACCACGGCAAGACTACCCTAACTGCTGCTATTACTATGACATTGGCAGCTCAAGGGAAGGCAAAAGCGAGGAACTACGAGGAAATTGATGCAGCTCCTGAGGAAAAAGCACGGGGGATTACCATCAATACTGCTCATGTGGAGTACGAAACCGAAAATCGCCACTATGCCCACGTGGATTGCCCAGGCCACGCTGACTATGTGAAAAACATGATCACGGGTGCGGCGCAAATGGATGGGGCAATTCTGGTGGTTTCTGCCGCTGACGGTGCCATGCCACAAACTAAAGAACATATCCTCCTGGCTCGGCAGGTGGGAGTGCCTAACATCGTGGTTTTCTTAAATAAGAAAGACCAAGTAGACGATGAAGAACTCCTAGAGCTAGTAGAACTCGAAATTCGGGAACTGTTGAGCGAATACGACTTTGACGGGGACAATATCCCGATTGTGGCTGGGTCAGCCTTAATGGCTGTAAACGCCCTGACCGAGAATCCAGGCATTGCCAAAGGTGACAATGAGTGGACTGATGTGGTACTAGAACTGATGTCTAATGTAGACTCATACATTCCCACACCAGAGCGGGATGTGGATAAGCCATTCCTGATGGCAGTGGAAGATGTCTTCTCCATCACTGGTCGGGGAACTGTTGCCACCGGTCGAATCGAGCGGGGTAAAGTTAAAGTTGGTGAGACGGTAGAAATCATCGGGCTTAAAGAGACCCGTAACACCACCGTAACTGGTGTGGAAATGTTCCAGAAGACCCTAGACGAAGGGATGGCTGGAGACAATGTTGGGCTACTGCTACGGGGTATCCAAAAAGAGAACATTGAGCGGGGTATGGTACTTGCCAAGCCCGGTTCAATCACCCCTCACACCAAGTTTGAATCTGAGGTATATGTCCTGAAGAAAGAAGAAGGTGGACGTCATACTCCCTTCTTCTCCGGCTATCGCCCTCAGTTCTATGTACGAACCACTGATGTGACTGGCACTATTGATGCCTTTACTGCTGACGATGGCTCTACAGCTGAGATGGTGATGCCAGGCGATCGCATCAAAATGACAGTGAGCCTGATCAACGCCATTGCGATTGAACAAGGAATGCGCTTTGCTATCCGTGAAGGTGGTCGCACCATCGGCTCAGGTGTGGTCAGCAAGATTCTCGAATAGCAGTACTCTACTATAGAGTAGGAGCAGGGAAGTTCTAGCTTCTCTGCTCTTTATTCATGTTTATTTTACCTAAAAGAACCTAGAAAATTAAAAAAATGGCAACTATTCAACAGCAGAAAATTCGGATTCGACTAAAAGCCTTTGATCGACGCTTGCTGGACACCTCCTGTGAGAAGATTGTAGATACAGCAAACCGCACAAATGCTACAGCTATTGGCCCAATTCCCTTACCCACTCGACGTCGTATTTACTGTGTTTTGCGATCGCCTCACGTTGATAAAGATTCTCGGGAACACTTTGAAACACGCACCCACCAACGGATTATTGATATTTATCAGCCTTCTTCAAAGACTATTGATGCTCTGATGAAATTGGATTTACCTGCTGGAGTTGATATTGAAGTTAAGCTTTGATCAAAATGGCTCCTTATCCTAGGATTAAATCCGACAGGATTAATCCCTAGTATAGGAGCCAACGCTTTTTAATCTTGCTGGTTCATCTTGATTTTTACTATAAACTAATAGAGTCTCTAGGTTTGCTCTCCCACCTACGAAAGTAAAAGTATAGGCATGATTTCAGAAGTAAGGTTTCCAGTAATATTTTGCTAAGTAATCACCGTATTCAGACCTGATTCTACGAGCTGAGACAGACTTTAGGTTTTTGATTAACTGACCGAGTTCAAAGGTTGGGTGTGCTTCAAAAAGTAAATGAACATGATCACCTTCACCAGCAAACTCTAATAATGTGCATTGCCACTTGACCAGGAAATTTCGAAATATCTCCACAAGCGATTCCAACATCTCTTTAGTTAGACACTTGTGGCACAACAGCCGATAAAGGGAACTGAGCGGATGAGGCGGTGAGCAAATCGAAGTAGATGAGCATCCTATAAAAATGTCTAACTATTGATGTGGTGGGAGAAAAATGTCTGAGATACAACCAAACGAGTGGTTGAAGTGGATCTGTTCAAGTCAAAATTTTGATCAGCTACGTCAGAACTATGATCAATGGGCAGATCAGTATGAAGTAGATGTTGGTGGAGTATGGGAACCTGTTCCCATGACAGCGGCATTTATGCTAGCAGAGTATATGGACGACAAGCAGGGTGTAATCCTTGATGTCGGGGCTGGAACAGGTCTAGTTGGTGTTGCATTGGCTGGGTTGGGATTTGAACAGATGATAGGCATTGACATATCGCCTGCTATGTTAACCAAAGCGGCTGAAAAAGGCGTATATAGCTCCTTAGTTTGCTGCTCGATCGGCGATGAACGATTCAGAAACTTGGGAAGGGCAAGTGGCATCATTGCCACAGGAGTATTTGCCGAGAGCCATGCTGGACCAGGAGAACTGAGCACACTTCAAGACAGTATTGAGCCTGAAGGAATTTTAGTGTTCACAGCACGTCAGAGCTTTTTGCCTCAACTTCAGGAAGTCCTCGACCAACCAGAATGGACTCTTATCGATTCCAAGGTTATGCCGATTTACGACGACCCCATGTATCTTATAGCATCCAAAATTGGAAATACAACTAAATCGTAAATAAAAAATGAGTTCAGAATTGAAAAAACTCGAACAAGTTAACCAGGAACTGGCGAGGGTTCGTGAGATTAGTCACCGTGAATTGCTGGATATGAACGTGATTGAAGAAAGCCAAGAGTTGGTTCATCGAGTTGGTGCAACCAGCGAAGCTAAACAAAGGCTGCCCTTCACGAAGTTATATCTACCGATGGCTTTCACAGGCATTTTGGAGCCCAACAAGTCAGTTGATCAGACTCATCGTGCAATCCTGATTCTATTACCGGGTACAGGAACAACTTTTTCTGTTGCCGAGACACTATGTGATATTGCAGGAACCTTTCATGGGCGAAAAAGCAAGAACCGTGGACGTGGGCGAAAGAGCAACCAAAGTTTATTAACTGAATTACTGCCTGATGGTGAGACGTTCCGTGTAGCCTCTTTTCCAACTGACCTGCCCCTCAATGGTATGGGTTCAAATGCCCCCTTTGAGTTTGCCAGCGAACAGGGCCTTATAACCGTGATTCGCCACGTCCATCTTGTGTTATCACGCCTCTATCCTGACCGCCCAGTTTTTATTGCTGGACGCAGCCAAGGCGGTATAGCTGCCATACTTTATGCCCAGCATTATGATGATCTAGCCGGGGCAATTGCTGTCAATCCGCCCCATCCCGACCCAGAACTGTTTCAGTTTACTGTTCAATATTTGGAGGATAAAGCTAAAGTTCTGGCTGACCTTCTCCATGCCCCAGGTGTGACCCTACACGAGCGTAGCTGGGAAGCTTACAAGACTTTCACACCTGACTTTGACTATCCATCTAGACCATCCCTATCTCCAATCCTAACTTTGGTTAGCTTGGGTGATCCCTTCAACTTATTTCCCCAGTATGCCCATGCACTGAAGGCATTTGCAGAAAATGACGAAAAAAATCAGTTGCACATACTTGATGCAGGGCACAATCTTTGGGACAGGAAATCAGTAGAAACGTATCGAGAAGTCATTAATTTGCAGGCTCAATTTATGTTAAGCCAGATCAAATACAGCGATAACAACTATGACTGATAGTAAAATAATGCAAGTCGGTTAAGGTTCTTAATTCATAAAAGTTGGTTATTCAGTACCTTTTATGCTAAATTTCCAGTTAAAACACTCAGAAAGCTTACTGTACAAGTGAAATGATGCTATTTATAGCAGTCGAAGTAAAGTTTAAGACATCTTTTCCTCCCTGCTCCCTACTCCCTGCTCCCTTTCCAGCAAAAGACTATGTCCTAAACCATACTTCCCTTGGTATAACTAACAAAAAAAATTTCCTGAATACGGCCTCTTACCACTACTCCCTGCTCCCTGCTCCGAATTCCCTTTGCCAAAGTGTTTATTAGACCTCTTGCAAAAGTATTTTTATGATAGTGTTTGCGTCAATTATTGTCCACTATTCCCTATTCCCTGTTCCCTGTTCCCGACAACTGCCGGGAAGTCTAGTTATCATAACAAGTACGGAAGATCCATATTTGTTCCCTTATTAACATTACATTTATTAGTTATAAGCTGATGCGCATTTAAATTGCTTTTTATCTGTTCCCTATTCCCATATCCGCTGTTCCCTTTGAACAATTTAGGTATCCCAATCTAAATGCTGAACAGCTTAGCAGTTCTCATATTAATAAGGCACGCACATTAATAAGGCACGCACACCTATTTTTTCCCTGTTCCCTAAAATACCAAACTTGTGTACCTCACCTATTTGAGAATTGCTATATATTGACTTTTTTTATTTTCCCTCAAACAACTCAGTGAGGATCTCTAAAGCAACCTGAATCTGATCGCTATTGATGATCAGGGGTGGGCAAAACCGAATTGCTGCTTTACCGCAACCGACTAGCAATAAACCCTTATAGAAAGCCCCATCCACAATGCGATTTCGTAGGTCTGGGTCGAGATTTCCATCGGCATCGATTAGATCGATTGCCATCATTAAACCCTTCCCCCGTGGCAAGGAAACCTGGTCAAATCGCTGTGCCAGTTCAGTTAGACCTGCCTGCAATACCTCTCCCATCTGGTGAGCATTATCGATCAGTTCTGCTTGTAATAGTTCCAAGGTGACATTGGCAGCAGCACAAGCTACTGGATTGCCCCCAAAGGTTGCAGCATGGGAGCCAGGAGGCCAGGTCATTAGTTCCGGTCTAGACAGGATAGCACCCAGAGGTAGACCGCTGGCAATGCCTTTAGCCAGGGTAATAATGTCAGGCATCATACCCCAGTGTTCAATGGCAAAAAGTTTCCCAGTCCGCCCCATTCCCGACTGAATCTCATCTACAATCATCAGGATACCGTGGCGAGAGCAAATCTGGCGAATCCGCTCCAAGAAGCCATCGGACGGTACAATATAGCCGCCTTCCCCTTGAATTGGTTCGAGAACGATCGCAGCGACCTCCTCTGGTGGCAATACACTTGAGAAGAGTTTTTCTTCTAGATAATCAAGACTGGCATGGGTTCCATAGGGAATGTGTGTAACACCGGGAAGCAACGGTCCAAATCCTTGACGCTGCACGATTTTGGAACCTGTTAGAGACATCGCCCCATAGGTGCGCCCGTGAAATCCACCCTGGAAGGAAACTATTCGCGATCGCTTTGTATAGTAGCGGGCTAGTTTGATAGCACCTTCGATTGATTCTGCTCCAGAGTTGGTGAAACAAACACGGGCACGACCATCTCCTGACTCTGGAAAAGGGGCACGTACAGCTAGATTTTCCGCTAGTTTCACCATCGGTTCATAATAAAAATCAGTTCCCGATATATGTAGGAGATTAGCTGCTTGGTTCTGTATTGCCTGAACCACTTGAGGATGAGCATGACCAGTTGCAGTTACCGCAATTCCTGCAGTAAAGTCTAGAAAAACATTGCCGTCCACATCTTCGACCATACAGCCCTCACCTCTGGCAGCTGCTAACGGGTAGCTGCGAGTATAGGAGGGGGAACTCACGACGCGATCGCGTTCGATAAGCGCCCGGGCACGGGGTCCAGGCAAGGATGTTCTCAGTTGGGGAACCCGAGGCTGAGTGCGGTTGGTGGGAATGCTAAGCATTTAAGTAATCATTTTCAATGGGTAACAGAGCAATTATATTGGACTTTGGACAAAAAGGGGAGCTAGTTAGCGAGTGTTATTAGCTAACTAGCTCCCAAAAGAAGGGGCGACAGAAATGAGAAGATTTATAGCAGCTTCTCCAAACCGATTTCAATCCACATCCATTAGCTGATTCCCCAAAACAACCAGCGCTATTCGCATCTTATTTTGAAATGTCTACTGGATACGTGAGCGGTTACTGGCTATACGAGATCAGCACAGATAATCCAACATGGCTCGATTCCTCCCTAAAACCAGTTCTGAATAGAGCGCAAGCTCATCAACTTCAATAAAAATTCAACACTTTAATACAAAGAATCTGACCTATGCAAATTACAATCGACCTACCCCCAGATCTCGAACAAGACCTCATCCGCCAAGCGGTTGAATCAAATGTCGGGATCCAAACCCTTGTTCTCCAAGCGTTACGCCAGCTAATCCAAACAGCACCTAGCTCTATTTCCCAGTGGTCGGATGTCGTCCTGTCTTATGAAGGAATTCCTGATTTCCCGGCTTTCGAGTCCTATCGTGATCAACTCCTGCCACCTCGTGAACCGGAATTATTCTGATGCGATACCTTCTCGATACTTGCGTGATCAGCGACTTTATTAAAGGTGAAACTGGTTTACAGACCGAAAACTGGCGGCAGCTATAAACATGCTGGAGTGGAAGGGGGGGAGTTTTTGATCGAGTTTCAGTGAGATATTCCCCAAGTAGCGGAGAGTTTGGCTGCATTGCAAGTTGGTTTACTGGCGCATCATCTTTTTGGTACTAGGATGGCGTGCGATCGCTTTTAGCGGAAGCTGAGGCCTTTGGCCACGCTTCGCGAACGCTTCATCGCGTAGCGTAGCCCTTCGGGCTAATCGCATTCTCCCAACACTGACCAAGCCCACTCGCATAGCATAGTACGTCTCTAATCGTCTGCATCGTAATATTTCTTTACTAAAAATGATTATTATGAACAATAATAATCATTATCACCATATACTGTTCCCTGGGAGGTTCAGCCAACTAAGTGTGAACCTCTGATAACTATTTTGTTCATTAGGGATATTCAGGAAAAGCCTATGTCACTGAACATTACTCCAGAGCTTTTGAAGCAGGCACAGGAGGGTGAGGTTAATCAAGAAGCTTTTATTGACAGCATCAGGCAATCGTTACCTTATGCCTTTGGAGTTGTGGAAGACCTGGCCAAGCAATTGGCACAGGGTGAAGCGGAATGGGTAGAGCATTCGGTACCACCACCAACTGAGCAAGATCGAGCCCAGCTATTGCGGATGATAGGTGGGGATGCGATTCGTGGTGCAGTCGAACGTTATTTTGGGATCAAGTTAGCCTTTCAAAACTGCCACAAAACCGCTATATTTCGTCCATAAGCCTTAGAATCACCTGCTTATCAGGACTTTATTTCTATCCGCAGTCAAATTCTGAACTAGACACCAGAACTGATCGATTGTTAAAACTTAGCCAGAGGCTCTAGCTACTAGAGCCTCTGGTTAAAATAGATATTATTAAATAATAACCTCGCAAGTCACAGAACCGATACTTTTTAGCTACCAAAGTCTACCAATATAAACTTTAGCCCGCCAATGCAAGCTGATTCGAACGCCAGGGGGTATCTCCCAAAGCACGAAGAAATATTCCTCGTGCGCCGTTAAATTTCTAGAACCAGATCCAATGTCACTACAAAACCCTTGGTTTTCGGGAAATTTTAATTAAGACAAGGTCGTGGCACTAATATCATAGTTAAATTATAGCAAATTACTTGAGGCTTTGGCAACCTTTGTGATACTTTTACCTACTGTCCACTAACCTTCCGGCAGCTCAAGGGGTGCAGGTTCAAGGTAGAGCTGAATGCCAATACGAATATTTTCTATTGCTTCTACTTTCGTTTCACCACAGGAAGTACAACCAGGAAGTTCGGGGCACCAAGCTGCCCAGTCTCCGTTAACTAGATCAGGCTCAAGAATGACTCTCCATTTCATCAGACTTCTCTCTAAACTCAGTATTCAAATACTAATGTGATCTAAAGGATCAGCGATCAAGAAATAAGCTGAATGCTTAATACTGATCGCTGACAGCTAAACTAGAATAGAAGATTAAATAATCTAATTGGTAATTCAATTAGGGAGAAAATACCACTAGCAGGTCTCGAAATCCTTTCGACATTGTCCGCAGTTGTTGCTGCACCATCCCGTTTAACAATAATCACATCATTAGGCTGCAAGGTCGGATTAGTTTCCTCGTTAACTGGAGCAGTAAAATCGATTTCAATTTCTCTTTTTTCAACTGTGCCATTGCGATTCAGGCGAACTAATTCAACAGAACCCTTTTCAGCACGAACGTCATCAAATCCCCCAGCGGCAAGCAAGGCTTCATTCAAAGGAGCATTGGGCTTGACTT
>NZ_JAAHHX010000600.1:0-1595 GCF_010672065.1 Moorena sp. SIO4A1
TCTGCAACGGAAGTATAGTTTAGGACATAATATTTTGCTTTAAAGGGAACAGGGAATAGGGAACAGGGAACAGGGAACAGAAATATGTCTTACTCAGATCTTGCACCTGATCAGACAAAAATCAAAACTAAGCTCATGTAACCAAGGCATAAGTGTATCTAAATGATTGAAAATAGAGAGAAGCAAAATATGCGGTAAAAGTAAAATAAGTGCTTGTTGTGCACAATAAAACCAATCTAAATTATCCGATTTACCTAAGTGTAAATAAACCCAATAAGCCAACAAATAAGAAACTAAACACAGAATCAACCAACGGTAGACTCCAAGTCTTGTCTTTTGTCCAAAGCGGTGTAGGCTAAAACGATGTTTAGCTGTCTTAAAGAAACCCTCAATCTGCCATCTACGTTTTCCCCATCGAGCAATAGTTTTACCCTTCATTGGTTTAGTTGATATCACAAAACGTTGAATCATTTTGCCATCTCGTTTTAACCATATCCATGACAAAAAAACAGGTAATTTTAAACCATTCAAATAAACTTGTTGACCACGCTTTTTAATGTCTGAGACCTTACGACCATCAGTTAAAGTTCGATTTTTACTAATCCCAACAATAGCATGGCCGGATTTTTTACGGATATTATCAATCAATTTAATTGTACCAAAAGCCGTATCACCAAGTACATAAACTTGAAAATTTTGAGTAATTTTTTTAGGTAAATTATTTAATAACTTCTGTGCTAATTGGGATGGGGAGGGAGTACCCTTACCCCTATAAATCCTGAAACTCCAAGGAATACGCCAATTTCCCAGGACTAAATACATCACTACAATGTGTAAACCTTTCTTATGATTATAGACTCGCACTAAGTTTCCTAGATGGGTAAAATTACCTACCTTTTCTAGGGTAGTTAAATCTAGGATTACTTGTAGAGTTGGTTTTCTTCCTCTTTTTCTTTGATCAAGAATAAATTTGATTATTAAAGAACGAACGGTACGAATTAAAGAACGGGTTGACCATTGATAATTATTTAAAAAACGACTAATAGCACTTGCCGATTTGGTTTGACAATGATCCGGAACAGAATTACCTTGCCCACAAAGGATTAATCCAAAAATGGATTCTAAGGTTTCTTGTTGATAACTAGTGGGCATTAATTGTTTTAAGTTTGAGATTAATTTTTCTACTTCTGGTAAAATCTTATTCAGGGTCTTTATCCTCCATTAATCTTAGAAAAGAGTTTACCACAATTCTCATGTAATCAAAAAAAATATCAATTCTAATTGAAGCCATAACTAAACTATTGATTATTTATATTTTTCCGTATAATCTGGGTCATTGAGTGTCATTAAATTATGGGATACAGAGGCTTTTTCAAGGTATTTGATTAGTTGTCTCTAACTCAGGGATAGAACTGCCTCTAATCCCCTAATAACAATAACTTCAGCCGTTCCTTCTCACAGCCACTTTTTTTGGTGCAAGATCTGAGTTAAACCGAGATTGCCCGATGTAACTAATACTTCTGAACCATAAGCGACTCGAAAGTCCAGATGGCGTAAGCCTCCATCGGTAAATGTGTTTCCCCTGGGGCTACTCG
>NZ_JAAHHX010000601.1:0-1595 GCF_010672065.1 Moorena sp. SIO4A1
CTGGAAATTGAGGATGACGTTACTATTGGCAACGGAACTGTGTTGTTTGGACCGACAGTGCGTAAGGGGGTGAAGATTGGTGCTAGGGTGCTGGTGTTTGGACCGGTGGAGGTCACGGAAGATATCCCGGACGATGCCATTGTAGTGGCACCAGGGAATGAGTTCTTGATTGCACCATCGGCACCGTCTCGCAGCGCACGGATTACTCTACCCCATTCAAATGCAATGCTATCCCAGTGGGGGCGTGCCCAAGCAGCTGGATGCGACTGCGGGTGTGGCGTTGGTGCTTTGGTTCAGATCAGTACTCTAGGGTGAAGTCTTTGGCTTAATCTACCTTGTTTTTCGACGGCCTAGATCAACGCAGCTTGTTGGTTGCTGAGCAAATTTTTAATTTTTTAGCGCTGGTTTTGCATAACTTTTGAAAAACAAGCTGAATAACTACTAGAGCAACTATAACAACAAGCGCAAATATTGAGGTTTGCCACAGCTATAGCAACAAGCGCAAATATTGAGGTTTGCCACAGGTCTTTTAATTAGGAGAAGAAATCCGTGATGAAAAAGTTTGGAATTCTGTTTTTTTTGAGCCTTTTTGCCTTTTTATCACAGGTTAGCCCAGCTGAAGCACAGAAGAGGAGAAACACTAACGTTACTATCGAGGCAGAGGTGGTAACAGGCTGGAATCGGCTTTTTGGAAAACCAAGATATCGGTGGGACTTCTTGTCTGCTCCCCTGAACTTGGCAGGAGCAACGACAATGGGTATCTACAACCCCAATGGTCAGGAGCCTCTGCCTCTGACTGCTTCGACACGAAAGGATGCCGTTTTGGCATCAATCGTGGATCCTTTCTTGGAAACAATTTTCCCAGTTTTTGACCTTGAAACCACTGACCCTGAAGCTGTCAACGTACCTCTGCGTCAAATCGATACCTGGGTTTCAGGGGATCTGTCTGTACGAACTCCACTGCCATTTCAATTAGATGCTCCAGTGGTTTCTCGCTCTCAGTCCAATCCGGAATCTCCAAATCCGATTACTGTAGCGGATTGGTTTAAGGCTTCTGGACAAATGCAAATTAATTGTGATTCTAGGGGAAACAACAGGGTCAGAGTCCGGCTAAACAATCTGATTCCAAATCGCGTGTACACGGTCTGGGCAATGTGGTATACAGCTGAGGGTAATATATTCCCGCAACCATTTGGTGGAGTACCAAATGCTTACATAACCAATAGTCGAGGAAACGCGGTTTTTAGCAGACAATTGAATTTCTGTCCTCCTGAGGCTGCTAAGAAAGGGATTGATGGAAACAGGCTATTATCAATCATCACTCACCTGCACTCGGATCACATTTTGTATGGTGCTGTTCCTGTGCCACTGGTCGCTGGTCGTCCTCCTGGCACTGTCTTGCACATGCAGCTGGAATGGAATTTTCCAGGAGTTGGGACAAGATTGATTAAAAAACCTTAGACTTTGCAGTATTAGTGCAGCGTTAGTATTATCTTGATGCTGTCGAGAATGGGGACGGGCTATGTGCAATGGCTTGCGGGAGCACCTCCGACACTCCCCTCTCTTTCTCTATTCCCCATGCCCTACCCCCAGGA
>NZ_JAAHHX010000602.1:0-1594 GCF_010672065.1 Moorena sp. SIO4A1
AAGCAATCCAATAACTTTCCAATATAGTAATCTTGTTGGATTATTAGAATTTTTTGAATTATCCTTATCTATAGGAGGTTGGTTTATTGAAGTATGATTAGGATACTTTGGAGATTGATTTATATCTTCTTGAGCAATATTTAGCTCTTTTTGTATTCGTTCAATTTCGTTTTCACATTCTTCAATCTTCTTTCGTAGTTCAAACTTTTGTTCCGTACTAGCAGTTATTGATAGTTCAATCTCATAATTATAAAGCTTTTCTTTCCAATTTAATAGTGCTTGTTCGTGCTTTTCCCTTAACATCCCCTATCTCCTCACCAGCTTCTTAATTGCCTTCCAGGATTTGTACATAAACCCTTCTGTATCGATTTCCAGCTCATAAGATGCGATCGCAGGAATTAACGGCAGCATTACCTTCAACTTAGCTGAGGCTGCCTTTTCCCCTTCTTCCAATTTGGTTCGGATATCTTGCAGCAACTGCACTAGTTCTGGGGGGTACTCAACAGGTGTAATGCGCTCAAGGGATTCAACAGCCTGTTTTACTTGAGCTAGTTGAATTTGAGCTTCTTCATCAGAAATTAGAATAGCCTCTTGTGGGTACAACTCCCAATACTCGGCTTCATACTTACGGATACTGGGGAAAATTTCTCGCTTAATCCGCTGTTTGAGTTCAAACTTGGCAGAGGCACTTGGGGAGATAATCAACTCCTGTTCAAAGGAGCCAAGTTTTTCATATAGCAGCTCTAGGTTATTCTTTAAGTCTACTAATCGTTGGTGATCGCTCATCGTTCTTCCTGACTCTCTCACCTGCTGAACTATTTTTACACCAAAGCCTGTAGTGGTTATACTTTGGCTTTCAGCAATGCCAGCCTCTGATTCAATGGCACATCCGACTCGCACCCTAAATACAGTGCCAAAGCACCGACCACCACCTCAGTCTTAGAAATACCAATTCGCTTAACGTAACTGTTAAGCTCTTTGAGAAGGTACAGGGCAATTATGACGGCAATTTGAGACCTACTGATGACAATGCCTACAAAACAACTACATACTAACCACAGCATGTCAAAGCATGTCAAGGGGTTCATCAAATCTTTAAATACCCAACTGCTCTCAAGCGATCGCAACCTCCTTAACTTGCCTTAACTTGTCTTACGGCGTTCCTTAATAATGGAATGATTTTAAGAGTAGGTGCGCTTTCCAATGGGCGAGTAAATCGCCCTTGGGTCGCACCTGTAGAATGGGCATTCTGGTGGAATGGGTATCTTGCCCGTTCCTTAAATTTTCGGGCGGGCAGGATGCCGACTCTACTCCTATTCATTCGAAGATTCAGCAATGCCTGTCTTACTTTAAAGGGATCACAACTAGGTGGGGTGAAGGTTTATTTCTACAAGAATACCTTATTGTATGTAGTTTGTACAAGTTCCTAAATACCGTCGTCTCGACTGACAGAAGAATGACTAACCACTAATAACCTATACATCTGGTGCATGATGCCAGATAATCAAGTCAGACTAATCTAGGGGTAGCGTGCAGTTTTATAATTTGGAAACCGTGCAATAATCGTGTTTACCGTGACTGGATAATCTTTCCC
>NZ_JAAHHX010000603.1:0-1593 GCF_010672065.1 Moorena sp. SIO4A1
GTCTTTTTCACGCGCGTTATCGCTGTTCCAAGGCGTCACAACTCAGGTGGGGCTTCAGGGTCAACCTTTTGGGCATAAAACTTACCATGCTCTGTCTTAACAGTAAGTATACACCCGGATTTGATATAACCCCTTTTGCCGAAAGATCGAAAACGCTAATTGCGATTAATGCGATCGCTAGTTTACTAGTCATGATTATTTTCTCTCAGTAAAGTTTTAAAGTAAGCATTAGCTGATAGCTTACAACTGTAGTTATCTATTTCAAGGTGATGGCTGATTTTTATTGCCAGGGGTATTTTATATATAAATCCAGCAAGCTTTATAACATTTAAGGAAAATTCATTAAACTCTGAATTATGTAAATGTTTAGTAAAGGGAATCGGGAGTCGGGAGTCGGGAATCGGGAATCGGGAATCGGGGGCAAATTTGTGTAATTAATAAGTATTAATATTGCTAAATATTAAGATATTTGCATCTAACAAAACGATATATAAAGTTATGCGTTGCTATTTGATTGATTCGCTTTATTTTTGATAAAAAATAAAATTAAACTTTAAAAAAAATCAAAATATTTAAAATTCAAGGGGAAGTGTGCGGAGGGTGGAAAGTGTGGGTAATTTGGTAATTTTATTACTAGATCCAGTTTTAAATTAGATCATGAAACCCAATTCTGAGTTATCATAACATCAAAAAATCCTAGGTTTTCTTTCCTACTATTCCCGACTCCCGACTCCCGACTCCCGATTCCCGATTCCCTACTCCCCACTCCCTACTCCCTACTCCCTACTCCCTACTCCCTACTCCCTACTCCTTAAACTTATGACTAATCTAAAAATAGACTACACAAACCTTAAGACCTTATTGATAGAAGTGCAGTGGAAAGCTGCTGATCTGGAAACCAATAAAATTGTATTATCCATAGCTAAAACCATTAGACAACAGCAGAACGTTAGTAAAAAAGAGCAAGAATGGCTTCAAGGGTTGAATTATCTCAGAGAATCAGACCTACTACAGTTTCCCTGCGACGATTTGCTAACACTTAATCAGCTTTGGGAGCACTATAGTCAAGGTCATTTTGGATTTAGAGTACAGTCTCAACTGTGGCAGCAAGTTAGTCAAGATTATAATCAATTCGCCGATCTAGTAGGATGGCGCAAGGGTGATGCCGATTCTTGGCATTCTTATTCTC
This sequence comes from Moorena sp. SIO4A1, assembly GCF_010672065.1. Classification (NCBI taxonomy): domain Bacteria; kingdom Bacillati; phylum Cyanobacteriota; class Cyanophyceae; order Coleofasciculales; family Coleofasciculaceae; genus Moorena; species Moorena sp. SIO4A1. The sequence goes on from NZ_JAAHHX010000603.1 coordinate 1,190, forward strand.
ACTTAACCTTTAGTTTAGACGCTCCTAAAGGTCACTTGCCCGCTGCTATATTTTATGCCGAAGAATCCCCTATTGGTTGGGCAGCAACTATTAAAAATAGATGTGATGAATGTTTTTTATAGAACGAGGGAATCGGGAATCGGGAATCGGGAATCGGGAATCGGGAATCGGGAATCGGGAATCGGGAATCGGGAGTCGGGAATCGACTATAGCAATTTTCATAGTAATGAGCTAAACAGAATTTTTTCCCACGTCCAACTTTCCTCTTCTTTCTTCCCTAGGGCGTGTTTTCAAAGTTTTCCGCAAGATTATGATCCCCCCCAGCCCCCCTTAAAAAAGGCAGGGCTGTTTCAAACTTTAGTAAGTTAACGATTATTGGAGATAGGGGGATAGGGGGATAGGGG
>NZ_JAAHHX010000604.1:0-1593 GCF_010672065.1 Moorena sp. SIO4A1
CAGAAAAAACGGCATATATAGGGTCTCTAATAGTTATAAGGCAAATTCAATTTTATTACCCCGACTCCCGACTCCCGACTCCCGACTCCCGACTCCCTATTCCCTATTCCCTGTTCCCTATTCCCTACTCCCTACTCCCTACTCCCTACTCCCTTATCCGCCATAATAAACCCATACCTCAAAAATACAGTTTTAGCTGACTCACCACTCAGAAACTGTACAAACTGGTTAGCATGATCAGGGTTTTTAGACTCCTTTAATACTGCTACTGGGTAGATAATCCGGGAGTAAGACTCTGGCGGAGCAGTAGCAACTCGTTTAACTTGGTTTGATACATTAGCATCTGTTGCATACACCAATCCAGCATCCACATTACCTGTTTCCACATAGAATAGAACTTGGCGAACATCTTTAGCAAAAACTAACTTCGGTTTGAGCTGGTCAAACAAATTAAGAGTAGTCAGAACTTCCTTAGCATAGTGTCCAGCTGGTACACTTTCCGGGTCTCCCATTGCTATTTTACTTATTTTATCAGAGGTTAAGTCCTTAAAATTAGAGATACCAGTCTCGTCTTTCGGAGTAATTAAAACTACCTGATTATTAATAATACTTTGCCTTGTCCCTTCTAGTAAAAGCCCCTTAGATTCCAGAGCATTCATTTGTTTCGGAGCTGCTGAAATAAAAACATCCACTGGCGCGCCCTGTTCGATTTGTTGCTGCAACGAACCAGAGGAAGCAAAGTTATAAATAATAGTAACATCTGGTGTTTCCTTAGTGTAGAGTACTTTGATAGCTTTCATCGCATCTTGTAAGCTAGCAGCAACTGAGACAGTTAGACTGACCACTTCTGGCTGTTGATTGTTAAAGGTAAGAACATTGCAAGCTACCAAAACTAAGGATAGACTTAAGCACAGAAACCATGATTTAATTAGGGATTTAACCATATCTAATTTTTAGTTTAGATGTGAAACTATGATTGATAAAAAAAGGGAACAGGGAACAGGGAACAGGGAAGAGTAGTAAAGAGCTCTGAATAGTTTTTGATGTTATGATAAATCACCAAGATTGTTCATGATATATTTTTAAATTATATAGCGCTTCCTATTCAGCGTGATATACATTTAAATTTTATTCCCTACTCCCTACTCCCTACTCCCTACTCCCGATTCCCGATTCCCGATTCCCGATTCCCGATTCCCGATTCCCTACTCCCTACTCCCTACTCCCTACTCAATTAGATACTTAACAACAAAAAAAATAGCCGTAGAAATAATGTCCACGGCTATTTCAAGTCCACACTAAGTGGATTCAAATCGCTCTCTTGATGCAGTCGCTCATGGGGGAAACCACGGCAGTCGCTCATGGTTTGTTCGCGTTCGCCTTTGGCGTGGCCTACGGCCAAGCGTCGCCAAAGGCGATAGTTACCGTAAGACAGTTGAGCCTTAATCAATAAGTTTTACCCCTTTTCTGCATAGCCGACCAACCATAAAGGCTCAACGTAATCAGGTTTCGTCTCCGGGGGAACCCCCAAGACCGCGCTGCCTTCCCAAGACCGCGCTGCATCGCTATGTTACTCAGTTCCCGAACCCATCG
>NZ_JAAHHX010000605.1:0-1592 GCF_010672065.1 Moorena sp. SIO4A1
TTTGGAAAAATACACCAGGAACAGTTTTAGAAGAAGATCAAGCGACAGTAAGAGGTATCCACGAAGATCCAACTGAAAATGGCTTCTTGGATAAGATATCAAAAAACGCTCTAATTGTTGAGCCAGCCATGCAACTTCTTGGCAGCAAAGTCTACATACATCAATTAAAAATTAACTTCAAAGCTGCCTTTAGTGGTGATCTATGGCCGTGGCATCAAGATTATATCTTTTGGCAAAAAGAAGATGGAATGCCAACACCACGAGCGGTAAATGTTGTTATTTTTCTAGAAGAAGTCAACGAATTCAATGGACCGCTTTGTCTTATTCCTGGTTCCCATCAAGAAGGAGTAATTAGCTCTCTCAACCAAATTGAGCAAGATTATGCTGCTTCAGAAGAAGCCAAATGGATATCGAGTTTTCAGTCCAACCTTAAATACACTACCCCAGAACAAACAATTATAAAACTAGTAGAAAAATATGGAATAGAAGCGCCCAAAGGTAAACCGGGAACTGTGTTATTTTTTCATCCTAATTGCGTTCATGGCTCAGCTAATAATATTTCTCCATTTTCGAGAAAAATTGCTATTATTACCTATAATAGTATTGACAATATTCCGATTGCCGTAGAAAATCCGCGTCCTGACTTCTTAGTTGGTCGAGACTATAGAGCAATCAAACCTTTACCAGACCAAGCCTTAATCCTATAAACCATTGAAACAAAGAGTGGGAGCAGAACAAATTAGATTGTTTGAGCAGCGTTAATCTAATGCCTAATTTTGGAGTTGAGAAAGGAATAAACAGGATGACAACAAATAAACACATTGCCCTATGGACTTGCCCGAGAAGTCGTTCAACACTGATGACGAGAGCTTTTGAACAGTTAGATGGTTGTCTAATTTTTGATGAACCATTTTATGCTCCGTACCTGTTGAAACATGGTTTCAATCATCCTCATCGTCAAGAAATTATTGAATCCACTGAAAGCAACTATGAGAAGGTAATTCAACAAATTACCGGAAGTTTACCCAATAGTGCATCGTTTTCATTCCAAAAACACATTGCAAAACATGCTCTCCCGGAATTTTCCAGAGACTGGCTTAAATCTCTTCATAACGTTTTTTTGATTAGAGACCCTAAAGAGATCGTTTTATCTTGGTACAAAGTTTTGGGGAACGTAACATTCCATGATGTCGGTATAGCAGACCTTTACACTATATTTCAAGACGTTAAAGCATTGACAGGAAACTCCCCGCTGGTTATTGAATCAACGGAGTTTGTCAGAAATCCCAAAGATATTCTGAAAAGGTTATGCGCAAACTTGGAGGTAACATTTTCTGAAAAAATGCTGAGTTGGGAACCTGAACTAAAAGATTCAAACTTATCGCTGTCATCCTTTGCCCCAAGTTGGTATTCCACAGTGATGAATTCTAGCGGTTTTCTTCCTTATGAGGAAAAAGCTATCAATATACCTGATGACCTAATGCCTATAGTGGAAGATTGTCTCCCGTTTTATGATAAATTATATCAAGAGGTATAATTTGGCCAAGTTAACTAGCTCTGACAATAACGTGCATCTAGATTTAGGATAAGTA
>NZ_JAAHHX010000606.1:0-1591 GCF_010672065.1 Moorena sp. SIO4A1
AAAAACTCTTCGGGGATTTGGAGGTTAAGCCATTATTTGTGACATCGAAATGCCCAGGCTGGATGGCTACGGCTTTTTAACTCGGGTCAAAGGAGAGCCAAGCTTAAAGACCTTACCCATTATTATGCTCACCTCCCGGAGTGGTTCTAAGCATCGCAAACTAGCTATGACTTTAGGTGCATCTGCTTATTTTTCTAAGCCTTACAATGAGCGGGAGTTATTGAAAACGTTAAATGAAATTATGGTAGAAGACGTATTGATTTAATATTGTTGGTAATATAATGTCCGGTTGACTACTTATCATTTTTAGTTGTTCGTCAATTAACGATTAATAATTAACGATTTACCTAAAGACGAAGTGATTAACCGGACTCGTTCGCGTAGCGTAGCCCTTCGGGCTAATCGCTTTTAGCGGAAGCTTAGCTTCATCGCGAAGCGTGGCCTTAGGCCAATCTCTTGGTGCGCGTTCACGCTTAGCTCCCACGAAAACGCTGGGTCGCACCGGATCATGGGTTATTTCGTCAAAGTTTCAGCGTTAACGAGGGTGCTATTGAGATCAGACTTAAAAAATAACTCTTCCTAGCTCAACTCCCCCAAACTCGACGATATTGCTTGAGCTTCTCCGAACCAGGGCAGTCTGCACATAGTAGTAGTAATTGAAATGGTCAAAGGTATGACCTGATTCACTACTGGTTGAACTTCCCTCGAAGGTATAAGCAGTTTCGCTTCTGGTATCCGAATTAAAAACTAATCCAGAGACAGTATTAACAGCACCATCACGCTTTCTAATGCGTCGTAGTGCTGCTGTGACACGAGCATTCGTACTTCTTCCCGTCGAATCACGGTAGGAAACACTAATGTTGTTGGCATTTTTAACATTAACAGACACTGGACAAATGACAGTAATTGAACCGGTTTTTTCTGGTTTGAACTTAATCCGTCCCGCCGTGATCAGATAAAGGTCTTGTTGTATAGCAGAATCAATGGGAACACATCCTGCTCCATCCATCACCCAATCAGGAACCTGAGCCAGGGCTTTACTAGCACCAAATGTTGTAGTCTGGGCCAATAACGCTCCGATTAATAGTGCTTTTTTCATGTTTATTTCCTCATCACAACTTGCTCAAGTCAATCTGGGATGCACCTATATAGTTATCACCCAAGTCTTTCCTTTTTACGCAAGAGGATAAATTTCACCTAGAGCAGGGGTGGAGGAATCAGAAAACTCACCCCCCATCCTCTCATCCCTGATTAGATATACAGATATATACAGAGTATGCGTTCGCGTAGCGTAGCCCTTCGGGCTAATCGCTTTTAGCGGAAGCTTCGCTTCATCGCGAAGCGTGACCAAAGGTCAATCGCATTCGCTAGTTTTGCGTTGTTTGTTTTGCGTTGTTTTTGAATGATTACACACAGCTTTTGAGATCTTATGCATCGATCCCTTTCCCTAAAAAAAATAAGAGAACCGTCTTCAAGCTCTCTTGATCATCAGGGTGCATCTACAATAATCACAATATAGCAGTTTTAATGAGGGGTGTCACCCCTCAGCTTAATTTTGCCAAATGGCTGTGCCTTCCACTTCCAGTTAACC
>NZ_JAAHHX010000607.1:0-1589 GCF_010672065.1 Moorena sp. SIO4A1
TAAATAGTTCAATTGTTCTATTTTAGCGCAAGCCTTATCCTACAAGGTTTAGTGGGAGTTTACGAATCAGCTCTAAAAGTTCAGAGTATATAACCATTTGTTTTTGTTTGAAGAACCGAACATGCACAGTAACGAGTCCTTGTTGGGACTCGTTAGCAAGCTGGTGAGTCTGATTAAACCCAACGCAGGCTAACTCGCCTTCTGTGAAGGTTTTTTCGTCCTTTCTTCGGTAGCCCTGCTTTCCGTGCAAGTGCTCCACTGGCTCATAGAAGCGGTGGGTAAGGGTTCCTTTGTAGACACGAATTATGCTAATTTTTTCTTCGTGGGTATGTATTTGTGAACGCTGACCAGGCTCCCAAGAAATAACAGCAATATCACCAAAACGGGTGGTACAAACTAATTGGCGATGGTAGTCACTCTTTTTAAAACTAATAGATTGTTCGAGTAGCTTTTCACTCAAATTAAGGTTCATCGCAAGCTCTTTGAACTTCTCCATACTCATGTCTTGGGGCGCTATGGCATTTACCTCATAGATAAAGTCTTCTAATGAAAGGAGACCAGAGCAACCTAAACAGGGACAAGACTGGAAGGACTGGCTGATCAGCTGATCTACCCTGTGAATGCACTGGTCAAACTGCCAATCTAATACTGCCAGGTCAAACATTTGTGCCATTCTCTCACCATATTCTTGGGTAAGCTCTTTTTGAGTCGCTAGCTGGTAATACTCTTGAACCAACTCAAAAAGCTCTGGCTGTTCTGGAACATTATCTAGCTCATAGACTTCTCCCACTATTGTTTTGAGTTGTTCTTTGGAATCTTCTGAAATTTCACCTTGACTAAACATAGTTACAAACTTTTACGTATCTAATAGGCGTTCCTTGATTTACTTTCAAAAGCCCTTGCTCTTGGAAAGCTTTGTATCTATAAATAAGAAACGAGAGGACGCGAAACGTGACGCAGAGTTTTGTAAAGAATTTTGACGGGCTATCCCCCTCAGGTGCTGGCTAAAAACCAATACCTGAGGGAGTGCCATGAGTCCTGAAAAGTTTGCTATATAAGGCTTTGAGGCCAATTATCTATAACTCCCGATGGTGGGCAGTGGTTACCAACCGGCTTTGTCACCTGATCGGTATCAAGCACTGGCGACCCTACATCAACTGTGCAATGGGCATCAGGCGTGGAACTGGCATCTTGTGTAGAACTGGCATCTTGCGTAGAACTGGCATCTTGTGTAGAACTGGCATCTTGCGTAGAACTGGCATCTTGCCAGTTTCATGCTTATTTTCGGGCGGGCAGGATGCCCACTCTACTGATATTGATTGCTTGATTGAGCAACGCCAGTGGTTTTTGTTCACGAGGGGCTACACCGATGGTGGGCAGTGCCTAGCAACCGGCTTTGTCAGCTAATCTGATCTGTCTCAAGCACTGCCCACCCTACATCAACTGTGGAATGGGCATCAGGCGTGGAACTGGCATCTTGTGTAGAACTGGCATCTTGTGTAGAACTGGCATCTTGCGTAGAACTGGCATCTTGCGTAGAACTGGCATCTTGTGTAGAACTGGCATCTTGCGTAGAACTGGCATCTTGT
>NZ_JAAHHX010000608.1:0-1589 GCF_010672065.1 Moorena sp. SIO4A1
TAACTCATCCACAGGTGTTAAATAGCGGTCATTAAGATCCACGATTGCCTTGCCTTCTGGTGTCAGAGCCAGGAATCGCCACACTTGTCCCGTCGTAACAGTTCCATATACTGTTCGCTCAGCCATCTCTGGCTCTTTTTGGTTAACTAATAGAGCTGCATACATCGTAGCAAGGCATTGAGGGAGTCCCTCATTAATATTTTCGTTTTTTGCCTCTACCACTACCACCACTGGAGCTTTGATGGTTAACAAAACTCGCGGAATTCCCCACCTCTGCGACGGGTGTTGAAGTTACCATAAGTAGAGGGTCGCCTTTATGGTTGGTCGGCTATGAGTAAAAGGGTTAAATCTTTATGATTAAGGCGACCCTCTACTAAGGTTTCGTCTCTGGGATAGATAGCGAGACGATGGAGGCGCGCTTTCCGTTTGAAGAATTAAATTACGGGGTCGCGCCTCAACTTGTGATGACAAATCATCACGATTTATGTTAGAATAAAGTTGGTTGCTGAGACGAAACCTTAGGATAGTGGAGCCTTAATCAAACAGTTTTAACCCTTTTATGCATAGCCGACTAACCATAAAGGCTCCACTATCCTTACGGTAACTTCAAGACCCGCCTGACTGACTAAAAGGCTACCTTACAAATGGTTTAATATCTTATCAGTTTTTAGACCATTAGGTGTACAAAGTACTAGCAGAGATCAGGGAAGAGACAAACCCCGGCTGGTTGACCATAGAGTCGTAATTCCAAGGTGAGTCTGTCGAAGAAAGAAAACTATACGTCTGCGGAAGGCGGACGTCTGCCTGTGGACGCTGAGTAAGACCAATTCCAGCTTGCTGGTTGAGGCGTCGGCGGATGAAGCGGGAAGCCCGAAAGACGAATAAGACCGTCCCTGAATTGACCTGAGAATTGGAAGCCCCAACCTCAGCCAAGCAGGTTGGGGTACTTCACCTTATCTGGGTTGTCAGTAAGGATGAAATCAAAAAATCCAGTAAGTCCCTGTGCTGGGTCTACATTAAAGTTTTTTCCAGAAAACCGACTAATAGGAGGGTTGATGACTGTAATTTCACTTAAAATAGGAGCGATCAGATATTCAGAGCGAGCTTTTTCAGTATTGATAGCAGTTGCTAGTGGCACAAAGCGTCTGAGAGCTTCCTGAAGAAAGTCACTGGGGGAAATTGGGTCTGCTTGAATCAGAGATGGGACAGCTTCTAGCATATCAATCCCTAGAGAAGCTAGTGTGTCTAGAGATTTAAAATCACTATAAGACATTCACATCTCTCCTAGGTTTGAAAATTGACACTTGTTACTTGAAACTTGTCAAGGGTCAATTTTCAAGTAATACTTAACACTTAACAAGTAATAATAATTCAGCCAAATAATCGATAATTCCTGGAAATAATACCGAATTGTTTGGCTGCTCAAGCTCTAATTAATAGGTAATTAACCTGAACTGATACCCTAAAAATTACTAACTCAGAAACGCAAGGTACTAGACTTGGTGTAGCTTTCGTCCCCCGCCCCAAGCACGGGGGTTTTCAGCTTTCAAGAACTCTTCATAAATATGAAAGAGAAGATGGAAATTAGG
>NZ_JAAHHX010000609.1:0-1586 GCF_010672065.1 Moorena sp. SIO4A1
TGCATTGTATTTTGGCTCGCAGCCTGTTCGACTCTTTGGGACAAACGCTACCAAATTAAACTCGGCAGCGGCATTGTCCCTTTTTTATTTGGTGCATTGCTGATTGCAGGAATTCTGGTCAAGAGTGCTGGTCACCCTAGCGAAAAATTCCTTGGCTTTTCACCCTTTATTTCCGTCTTCGGTCTCGCCCTGCTTGCCTCTGGCTTTCGGGGCTTAAAACAATATTGGCAAGAACTCCTCATCCTCTTCACCCTAGGTGTTCCCAAACTTCTGCTGCCCTATCTGCCTAATATCACTCCGATTACCGCCAAATTCTCCGCTTTCCTGCTGTGGTACTCTGGAGCAAATGTCGTGTTGCAAGACTCCTACATTATCCTCCCCAAGGGTAGCATCGAAGTCGTCCCGTCCTGTTCCGGACTCAACTTAATCATCTACATGCTAGGGCTAGCTGTGATTGTGCTGGTAATGTTTCCCACCTCTGGCAGCCAAAAAATTATTGTTCCCATGGTTGCTGCTACCCTGGGTTTTATCGTCAATGGGATTAGGATAGCGATACTGGCACACCTCGCAGCCCCCTCCAGTCAAGCAGCCTTTGACTATTGGCACAGTCAGGAAGGTGCTCTGATCTTTGTGATGATTTCAGTGATTTTGTTTGGCACTTACTGTTTGTTTATGCTGCAACAGTCTGAACCGTAAAGCCAAGCTGACTTTTTTGACATTTCCCCTCTTTGAAAAAAGGGGATTCTAAGATTAATCTTCCGGTGGGCAGTGCTTAAAGGCGATTGACCGTAGGTCACGCTACGCGATCGCAAGCAACGGAATCGCCTTAGTAAGCACTGCCCACCCTACATAAACTATGGCAAGCAACGGAATCGCCTCAAAAGCACTGCCGACCCTACATGAACTACTTTGCTTCTCTTAGGACTGAAATAGGGTGGGCAGTCTCTAGCAACCTGATGACAAGCAAAGGAATCGCGTCAATAGCACTGCCGATCCTACATGAACTACATGAACCTGAGTGCTATTCGCTGGCACCATCTAAATCATCCCTCTCAAGATAGATGTGGCAATTGACCTCAGGTATATTTAGCGTCTTCAAGAAAAATTCATCAAAAATTTTTAGCTCTGTCAGGATTTTATGAAAAACTCATGAAAGTTATAGTAGTCATTCATCCAGGATTACACGGAACACTAATTGACCAAGGTTACTGCTTACAAATGAGTAATACTAAATGATTACTTATCTAGTAACGAGAGAAAATTATAAATAGGGAATTTGCATCAATTTTATCTTTTTATCACAGGTTAATTTACTGTAAAAACCCTTAATCTGAGATCTGGCACTCTTGTGATTAATCGTAGTGATTAATCCTAGGGTGGGCAGTGCCTATCAACGCGCTTTGCAAGCTTCGGAATCTGTCGAAAGCACTGCCCACCCTAGATTACAGAGTGCAAATGTAAATAAAAATAACAATATTATCGTCTCAGCTTTAAACTGCATAATGTTGAGTATACTTAGATAAAGAGCCTGTTAATTTTACTTAGCTAAAGGTATGTTTTCAGGGCAATCAAACATACCTAACGGG
>NZ_JAAHHX010000061.1:0-9965 GCF_010672065.1 Moorena sp. SIO4A1
AACTCCCGAGCGCATTTTTCTGCGCAACGTTTTCCTTGGGAGTCTCCAGCTTTGTGAATAATAATGACTTGCTTTAGCTGCACGTTACTGTTCTGGCTTACCCCTAGTGTTCACTGTTATTCTAGAGCGTTCGATTAAGCGTTACCCGATCTTTGCGGGGAAATTGGGGAAATAATTTAATTGTCAAATAAATTTAATTGTCTAAAAGGCGTTTTCTTGATCAAGAAGACTACCAACTTGGGATAACTATAACTAGAGACTGGGTCAAAGAGACTTAGTCAATAGGAGATTAACCCATGACAAACAGGGAACAGGGAACAGGGAGCAGGGAGCAGGGAACAGGGAGCAGGAAGCTTCGGAAAAATCCTGTGTACCTCATTAGGCTATAAACCGCTAGATGGGAGGCGTGACAGGTGTGGTAAGTGTGGGAAGATGGGGCGATGGAGCGATGGGGCGATGAGTAACTAGCTCCTTTTGACTGCCCTGCATCCCTACTCCCTACTCCCTACTCCCTACTCCCATTAACCCAGCAGGAAAGTACCTCTTTTACAGCGCAGCGTAACCAAAGGTGATGTCAAACCGACGACACCAAATTGCTACAGAGCCAAATTCGTTAAGATTCAAGTCGTCAGGAATAGCATAGCGTTGAGCACCACTGAATTGCTTGATTCGGGCGAGGGTTACATAGTCTTGTCCCCGAATTTTACGAGGTACACTGCTGTTCGGATACAGGAGTACATTCACATCGGGCCCACTACCCGTTTTAAAGGATTGATCGAATTCTAGATAGCGTTTACCATTTTCATTGACAATCTTTACATTTCCTTGAGTGCGATGCCCTCGATCAACGGTGATAAAGCTTCCTGTGGCGATAGTAGAGGCTATTCGTTGACTGACCAGAGCATTGTTTAAAGAGTTGTGTTTAACAACAGTTCTTTCTGCTTGCACAGCCGGAGTTGCTGCTGCCATTAACAATACGGATAAACCACCAACAATTAGACGTTTCATAACACTTCCTCCTAGTAATCAAAAATGAATTGAATCATTGCTTTAGTTGCTTAATTATTAGAATGAACTACCATTCTGAAATCACCCTAACGAATAAATGAAAGTTAGATGAGATTTAGAAAAGAAAACTGAAGCACTCAAAACTGACCAACTCAGCCTTAAGCTACTGTAGGGTGGATGAAGGGAAAGAAATGGCGTTGCTGAATCTTTGAATGAACAGGAGTAGAGCGGGCATCCTGCCCGCGCGAAAATAAGCATGAAACTGGCAAGATGCCAGTTCCACACAAGATGCCCATTCTACAGGTGCGACCCAAGGGCGATTTACTCGCCACGAGGCGCGCACCTACTCTTAAAATTATTCCATGATTAAGGAACGCCAAAGGAATTGCCCCGTAACCCATCACCTGGTAGCAGTGATTTATGACCAACAGGTGCGATCGCATCCCTGATCTATAGTAGTCGCCAGGGCAGTTAGGACATGATAAAAGTCTCAAACCTAAGTAAGCGCAAGAGTTTGACTTCGGACTTCGGACTTCGGACTTCGGACTTCGGACTTCTGCTATAACTCCCTGATATCATAACCGATTGTATACTTAACGCCCATGAATCAAAAACGCATCATTGGTCTAACCGGTGGTATTGCTACGGGAAAAACCACTGTATCGAATTACCTGGCTGATACCTACAGGCTACCGATTTTAGATGCGGATATCTATGCCAGAGAAGCGGTACAACCAGATTCACCAATCCTGAAACAGATTTATCAGCGCTACGGTTTACAAGTGCAACAGAGTGAAGGTACCCTGAACCGCAAACGCTTGGGAGAGATAATTTTTAGTAACCCAGCTGAGCGACAGTGGTTAGAGGAACAAATCCATCCTTATGTACGCGATCGCTTTCAATCTGAACTCGATACCTTTCTTGATGCAATAGCGAGTGGGGGAAACCAACGGCAGTCGCTCATGGGGGGAACCCCCAAGACCGCGCTGCCTACCCAAGACCGCGCTGCATCGCTAGTTGCTCCGACAGTCATTTTAGTCATCCCTTTGCTATTTGAAGCTAAGATGACCGATTTAGTGACAGAAACTTGGGTAGTCAGCTGCTCACCAGAACAACAGCTCAGACGGATCCAGAAACGCGATCGCATCTCTAAAGAACAAGCTCAAGCCCGAATCAACAGCCAACTCCCCCTCCAGCAGAAAATAGTACTTGCTGATCTAGTTTTAGATAACTCCTCTACCAAAGAAGCTCTAATCCAACAAGTATCTACTGCCCTTGCTACCAATGGATATCATCGATAATTTTGAATTTTGAATTTTGAATTTTGAATTCTGCATTCTTCATTCTCAATTCTCAATTCTTAATTCTTCATTCTTCATTCTTGCTAACCTAGTTATGGTAAATACGCTTCCAGAGCTTCTGCTGCCAACTGCGTCATACTTTTCCCTTGGTCAGCAGCAGCTTGCTTAAGACGAGCATGGACTTCTTCGGGAATGCTAATTCGACGGCGATTTTTAGCAGTAGAAGATTTCTTAGCTGCTGGCTTGCCATTTGGATTAACTATACCGCTACCTAGCTCATAGTTAGCGGAAAATTCCCGAAGGGCATCGAAGCCAATGCGATCGCAAAAATCCCCAAAACTCTCCTGAGGTTTGCGCTCTTCCCGAAACTGCACAAAAATTGGTTCAAAGAAAGATTCCAGCTCACTTTCTGGCATTTTCTGCACATAGGCTCGTGATAACCGAGTTTGATCTGGTGAAGCTCCCAGCCACACTTGATAAGCCTTTGGTGCGCTACCGACAAATCCCAACTCTGCCATATACGGTCTAGCACAGCCATTGGGACAACCGGTCATTCGGATCACAAAATATTCCTTCTCTAACCCCAATTTGTTCAGCAGTAACCGAATCCGATCAACCATGCCAGGGAGCGCCCGTTCTGATTCCGTAACCGCTAAACCACAGGTAGGTAAAGCTGGACAAGCCATGGAGTAGCGCACTAACGGTTCAATTCCTTCTGGAGTAACTTGAATACCGTGCTGTTCTAGAATCTGATTCAGGGCTTGCTGGTGGGTCGGGTCAATCTCATAGAGAATAATATTGTGGTTAGCAGTAAGCCGCATCGGTAGGGCAAATTTCTCAGTAATTTCCCGCAGAGCTGTTTTGAGTCGGAAATTCCCTTCATCTTTGACCCGACCATTCTCAATCGATATCCCCAGGAATAGCTTTCCGTCTCCTTGTTCGTTCCAACCCAAATAATCTTCGTACTTAAATGGGGGTAAGGGCTTAAACGGTGCCAGGGTTTTACCGAAGTAGCTTTCTACTTTTTCCCGGAACTTATCGACACCCCAATCATTGATTAGGTACTTCATTCTGGCATGACGGCGGTTTACGCGATCGCCATAATCCCGCTGGGTTGCCACAATTGCCTTAACCAAGTCATAGATATCGTCTTTCTCTACATAGCAGATGTGGTCAGCTAGACGAGCAAAGGTTTCTTCTTTATTGTGAGTGCGACCCATACCCCCACCAGCCAGAACATTAAATCCCTCCAGTTCTCCCTGGTCGTTGGTAATTACCACCAACCCCACATCTTGGGTATAGATATCAATCGAGTTATCCCCGGGAACCGTTACGGAACACTTAAACTTCCGGGGCATATAGTGTTCCCCGTAGATTGGTTCCTCTTTGTCCTGGAAAATAGTACCATTACCATTGCGCTGCCGTGCTGCTTTCACCTCCGGAGCTTCCTCAGCACTAATTACCTTTTCCCCATCCAGCCAAATCTCGTAATAGGCACCGGTTTGAGGGGTAAGTAAGTCAGCAATCCGATCAGCATACTCCCAAGCATACTGATACTCTGGTCGATTTTTGTATGGTGCTGGCGCAGCCATAACATTACGGTTGAGGTCTCCACAAGCACCCAAGGTTGACCCCATATTGCGGATAATTGCTGCAATTGTCGCTTTCAAATTCTTCTTGAGAATGCCATGAATCTGAAAACCCTGACGGGTAGTTACTCGTAGGGTATGGTTACCATACTCTTCTGACAACTGCTCTAGAGTCAGATAAAGCTCTGGTGGAATAAATCCTCCAGGATTGCGAGTGCGCAGCATCATCTGATAGTCTTTTTCCTGACCCTTGACCCGGTTATCTCGGTTGTCTTGCTGGTAAGACCCGTGAAACTTAAGAATTTGAATAGCGTCTTCTGTAAAATGAGTGGTATCCTGTAGCAATTCAGTTGCCACCGGCTCACGCAAGAAGTTACTGCGTTCTTTAATTCCTTCAATCTTAGAGGGTTTGCGGGCTTTAGGAGTCTGAGATACAACCATGGGTTCAACGGAGCAAAAAAGATGAATAAGTATAATTCCCGATAAATCGGTCGGGATTACGGTTAATGATTAGATCCTAATACTACCGTTACCGTTGCCCATTGGATCCATAACTTTAGAAATCCTAAAATTTCTCCAAATTCATTCATTGTCGTTCAATGAGATACCGGCAAAGAGGAAAGGAAAGAGTTGAAGGAAGGTTGAAGCGAGTAGATTGGCCAAAGCGAGTAGATGCACAAGAGGATTGTTGTCACCTCAGTTGAAGTATTTGACAGTTAATACTTCATCCTTTATACTTCATCCTTCATGCTTCATCCTTCATGCTTCATCCTTCATCCTTTCCCTTTGACAATGGACATACTAAGTTTAGAAACGGTAGCCTGCACCCAATTGAACACTGACAGACTCACCTGAACTATTTTCGTAAGCGTTAAGACCTACCTTAGTATTGCCGTAAACCAAAACATCCTTAGCAATTTGGCTTTCAGCACCCACGCCAAGCACCCAAGCATCTTGATTACCGATGGGTGTATTGTCTCCGTCATCTTCCACAAAAGAGTAACCAACACTAGCAAAAACATTAGTATTTTTAGCTACGCCTAGGTCAAAGGAAACACTAGGAATAATCGCCGTATTGTCATCATTGAAAAGAATATCACCTCTTAGAGAAACTGGAAGCTTTGAAGTTGTTAGACGAGTGGTAATATTACCACCAACATTTTGGTCATTCCCTTGTCCATCACTAGTTACACCGGCGGCCAGACCAACCCCAATGTAGCTAGCATCTGTACCTTTGACGCTGAGATCATCTGCTCCGGGATTAGCGGAAGCCATACTATTTCCTAGTAAAACGGGAGCAATTGTTGTAGCAGCCAAAGTAGAAATGGTGAAAATAGATTTCAGTAAACCTTGCATTGTTTATTTCCTCAAACTAGTTAATTTTTTGTTCCTTTCTCTACAAGTCGTTGGGAATAAACAAAAGGTTCCTCAGGTTATAAAAAAAAATCTAAATACTTGAAAAGCTTGAGATGACTTGAATCTGGCGAATCCGGATATAACTAGAAAAAAATTTGCTTAGTTTTAGACGCCCTAATTAGTTGATACTCTTTAAAAGAGAGTCGGTTTTATCAATTAATTTAATGTCTGTGTTTTGTTAGTGGACTGTTTACTAGGTGTCACAGATTAGACAACTGCGGCGAAGTCTAATCTTGTTTGATACCAACCATGCCATATCCAGCAATGTTATATGCAGCAATGGTAGACAGAGGCACCTGGTAAAAATACTGACGTCGGAACTGTTCCTCCTCAATGGCAGCAAAAAATATTGCGTTCGCGCAGCGTGCGCGTAGCGCAATCGCATCATTTCCAGCAACATTCGTCCGCTCGCGTAGCGTGGCCAACGGCCAATCGGAAGACCACTCCCTCCCATGCCAGCTTATTTGTACCCCGCAGTCCTGGTGGGAAACTTCAAAACCAATCGCTGATAGGGCATTCAGTCCTAACTCAACAGTGCGATCGCTTAAATCTAACTTCTCCTGCAATTGCACCAAAGTAGCCCATTGACCCGTGCGACTGAGGAACTTAGCAATTCCTAGCAACTTTTTCCAGGTGTCTTGGGCAGATAGTTGTTTAGGCCGTGGATATGCGATCGCTAATTGTCGTTCTGCCTGTATCGCTCTCCTACACCATACTTGTAACTCATCCCAACTCGTCGGACACTCATAAACCATTAGAGGAGTTAAACCTTCAACCTGTAACTCTTGTCCCCGACAATCTAAAATCCAATCGAGCTGATTAGAGACCTGTAAACAAGACTGCAAATAATTTTCCTGGCAAGGTTGCACCGCAACGAGGCGCACTTCTGGACGTTTTTCGTAATTATTATAGTCTAATTCCACAACAGCATTACATCTAACTTTAGGGACTTCATCCTGATAATGTCCCCACCAAATACCAGGAAAACCCATACTCGTAGAGTCATCCCAAATTTCAAATTTAGTTTTAATATACTGTACTTTCCGTCCTCTAAAATCCTTAGAGTTACGATTCCAAACCTGCTCAAACCAACAGTTTTTAATCAGCAATTTTGGCACCGGATTACCCATCCCACAAGGTTCCAGGTGTTTCAACTCATCAAATAGTGCTTTGCCCAACTCAGCAACCTTAACCACCAAATCCGCTTCTATAGCTGGCATCATCAAAGCACCCGTAGTCCCTAGTTTTTGTGCCAACTGCTGGTTAATCGCTTCCCTAAATAAACGAATATTATCCACTGGCAAACTCAACCCAGCCGCAAAAGGATGACCTCCGAAGCGATGCAACAGATGAGCTTGGGAATTGACTAATTCATAAAGATCAATATTATTAACAGAACGAGCCGAACCCCGTGCTATACTATAGGAGTGTTTATCTTCTAAACCTGCTTCTCCCAGCTGGCTTTCTCTATCGCTACTTTCAGTACTTAACAAAACTGTACTTAACAAAATCGTCGGGCGTCCGTATTCCTGAGCAATTTGACCAGCCACTAAGCCTAAAACACCAACCGGCCATTGGGGATCCTCTAAGACAATCACATTAGTAGTAGACAGATCAAGTTGGGCAAGTTTATCCTTAACCTGCTTAGTAATATCTTTTTGTAAAGACATGCGGCGGGTATTAGCTAATTCCGTCTCTAAAGCCAGTTGCTCACAACGTTTCTCATCCTTACTAGTGAGTAACTCAACACAAAATGAAGCATCCCCTTGAATTCGACTTACAGCATTAATTCTCGGGCCAAGTCCGAAAGAAATATCAGTCGGGCGATCGCCACTGCGTTTACACAACTCTAACAATCGCGCTATACCAGGACGAGAGCGAGTTTTCAGTTGCTGCTTCAGTTGTTCAATTCCCCGTTGTGCCAGGTAACGACAATCTCCAGATAATTCCACTAAATCCGCAATTAGACCAATTGCCACCAAATCCAGCAACCCCTCTAACCGTTGTTGGGGAATATTAGGTAAACGCTGATACATCGCTTCCACTAACTTATACGCTACCGCCACTCCAGACAAATGAAATAAAGGATGACTTTCAGCAAAATAGCGGGAATTGATGATAGAAACCACTGGCGGACGGTCATCTGGTAGAGTATGGTGGTCAGTGATAATCACATCCATTCCCAACTGGTGAGCATAATCAATTTCCTTCAGATTCGTGCTGCCAGTATCGCAGGTAACGATAAGTTTCACCCCAGAAGCGTGCAGTTGGTCAATTCCTGGACAATTCAAACCATGGGATTCCGTCAGGCGATTGGGAATGTAGTAACTTAGCTGTTGGTGCTCCCAGAAAAACTGTCCCAGTCCTTCCCAGAGGACACTAGTAGCCGTGATGCCATCGGCATCAAAGTCCCCCCATATGGCAACCTTTTCCCCAGCCTCACGGGCTTGCCGTAGGCGTTTTACTGCCCATTTCATTTCCTGTCCAAAATCAAAAGGGCTGGTAGGTTGATACAAATCTGGGTTGAGGAAACCAGCCAGTTGTTTCTCCTCTCGTATTCCCCGTTGCCACAGCAGTTGAGCAGCATAATGTCCCGAAGAGCCATTAGTATAGGATTTGACAGCTTCGATGAACCACTGAGGAAAGTCAGGTGGGGGTAGGACTTGCCATTGGGATTGAGAAATGGATTCGGACATGGATTGGGACATGAACCTGATTTGCGATCGCTTATAGTTAGTCGAGTTAGTACAAAAATACTAACTTAATCAGACCGACCCATAACCAACTTTATCCATAACTATTGTCTTGATGCAGTGGCTACTTTCTTGCCTCTTGCCTCTTGCCTCTTGCCTCTTGCCTTTTGCCTCTTGCCTCATAGATACTGCTGAAACGGATGTGCCAATATGCCCAGTATCAGATCAATTTCCTTAATATAATAGTCATCCAAATCAATAAACACCAATTGATTCACCAACTTGAGAAACTTCCAATTCGTCCCAGTAGTCACAGCTCCATAGATAGCATCAATATCCTGATCCTGTTGTTGATTAAATCTCTGAGCTGCTACCATTTCCGCAATGCACTGTCCTAATCCCCCCTTAATATTTTCATTTTTTGCCTCCACTAGAGTGACAACTGGTGTCCGAATTTCATAGATTTCCTTAGAAGCAGTAAGGATATAATCACAGTATCCATTTAATCCAGTTCCTCTATCAACATTAAACTCAGTTCCAGAAAAAAAACCGATTTGGAAATCAAGCAGACGGCGCACTTCCAGTAAAACCGGAGCAATAACTAACTCAGAACGAGCTTTTTCGGTATTGATAGCATTCGCGAGCGGCAGATTTTCCTTAAGGGTTGTTTTCAAGTGATCACTCGGCTCGATCGGGGCAATTTCCTTAAATACAGTATCCCCCTCATCAAGAAGGAGGTTAAACGCCGTTTGGACTTTGTAGATACTTGTAAAGTCGCTATATGCCATGATCTTTATTTCTCATGTCTCCTATAGCAATCCTAATATCAAGTCTGGTTGAATACCCATAATTAAGGAGAGGGTGGGGAGACTCACAGGGGTAGGTTTTTTACATTTGGGTAAAACATGGGACTTAACCTCAGCACAGGAAAAGGAAAACAACGAAGAAGCGATGCATCGCTAAGTGACAAAACTGATGGTTCGATAAATTTGCCGAAAATCCCGACTATTCGTCGAAAATTCTCCCCATCTCCCCATTCCCCTCCTGGGAGGGGTTAGGGGTGGGTCCCCATCTCCCCACACCTCCCACAAATCCCACACCTCCCACACTTCCCACACCTCCCACACTTCCCACACTTTCCCTATCTTCCCGATAGTGCCATCGGTTACATCCGTTACCCATTTTTTGCCCTGAAAGCTATTTTCCTAGCACCGTGCTATTGACTTTATTTAGTTAATATGCGTTCCAGATGACTTGTGCAGTTTCTTCGATAGGCTAAAGAGAACCATAAATCTGTGAGGACTGGGGTATGAGTCAGGAATTAATCGATCTCAGAATAAGTATCCTAGAGGGACGCTACGCAGATGCCTTAGCAATTGTAGATGAGTTGGAACAGATGACTAAACGCGCAACTGTGCATCAGATTGAATCCTATTTAAACAAGGCATTGATTAACTTGATTAAAAACCAAGTAGAGGAGCGTTTGACAAATTCTTGGGCAGCTTCAATTCGTGATTTCATTAGGGAAATCCAAAAACTGAATCTCAAAGATAACCAAAAATCTTATACTATCAATGCTGATCAATGGCAGTCATTGATTGACAATGAACTGGAGGCAGCAATTTCCACGGCGAGTGTGGAGGTTCTCAATGGTGCCTATACTCCAGCTCAACTTTCAAAACTATTAGATAGAGCTCAGCTCAGGCAAACAACTCAAGATTTGCTGGCCTTGACATACCTCTATTCAAAAAAGGATTTACCTTTATTTATTAATCAGTATTTAACTCAATTACCAGGAGGTTCCTATTGGAACCAAGATACACAACCATAAATCGAGTTATTCACAATCGACAATACCTATGACTTCTCTTCCTTATCCATCACAGCCACTAATTTCACCTCGGCAAACCTTGCCGACAATGTATGACTTACCCAGCGAAAATCCCAAAGAACCTGGT